>JBGAJL010000083.1:0-19681 GCA_044224935.1 Flavitalea sp. | reverse complement strand
GCGATCGACTATGCATCGCAGTCGCAGGATCCCAAAGCGCTGGCGTTACTCAAAACAGCGCTGAAGGATAAATATTACGGCCTGCGTATCTACGTGCTGGATAAATTAAGTACAAAAGATGAAAATGTACGCAGGGACATAGCGCCGCTGGTGGCTGAACTGGCAAAAGATCCCAAATCGCTGGTAAGAGCATCCGCTATTACGCTTCTGGGTACCCTCGGCGATAATAAATACAAAGACATCTTTGAAAAAAATGTAACCGATTCGTCTTATTCTGTCGCGGCAGCAGCATTGACTGCCCTGAATTTAATCGACGCGGACGCAGCGATGAGTGCAGTGAAAAAACTAGGTACCAAAAATCTCGGAAAAGGAAGACTCACGGAAGCCATGGTAAAGATTCTGGCCACTTCCGGCGATGTGAACGATTTTGACGGGATCGTTAAAACCTTTGCCGACTTACCCATGAGCCAGGCAAAATTTAACCTGCTTCAGCCAATCGCTGAAATGATGGTGAAGATTGACAATACGGAGAGCGTAAAAAAAGCAGTGGATCAAATTTTGACGTTCAGGGATGCATTTCCTCCTGAATACAATATACGCCCATACATCAATAATGTGCTCGACGGGATTGCGGTAAAGAAAAAAGAGGCGGGCACTGCCAATTGGAAAGAGCAGGCTGATTATATTCAATCGAAGACTTCGAAGTGAGTTTTGTTTTACGCAAAGCCGCAAATAACAATTCAAAAGGTGCAAAGGAATAACCCCCTTTGCGCCTTTTGAATTAAAACTTTACCTCTTTGCGTGAAACTTAATCTACCATCCCCCGCTGGCACCGCCGCCCCCGCCGCTTCCGCCGCCGAAACCTCCGAAGCCTCCTCCTCCACCACCAGACCATCCTCCGCCTCCGCCTCCGGACCAGCCTCCACCTCCGAATCCACCCGGGAATATCACCGGCCCGAACCCGCGACGGCTCATAAAGCCGCCACCTCCGCCACCTTTGCGGGAAAAAATAATAACCAGGATGATGAGTAAAATAATAAATCCAACAGGAAATCCTCTCTTTATGGACTGGCCCCTGTTGGCATATCCTTCGGGCGCCTGGTATTCTCCCGCTGCTGCGCGGATAATGGAGTTAACGGCGCTGTCGAGCCCTTCATAATAATTGCCTGCTCTGAAAGCAGGCGCAATATCATTTAATATAATCTGGTTGGCCGTAATATCCGGAATAGCGCCTTCCAGTCCATAACCGGTCTCTATTCTCACTTTACGGTCGTCGATAGCTGCTGTTATCAATACACCGTTGTTGGTATTTTTATTGCCGATTCCCCAACTGCGCAGCACCTTTAAAGAATATTCTTCGATAGGCTGATCATCCAGGGTTTTTACCAGCAATATGACTACCTGGTTGGATGTGCTGTCGTCATATGCCACCAGCTTATTTTCGAGATCCGATTGCTGCTGTGCGGATAAAACACCCGCAAGATCATTAACGAGCTTCGGTGGCTGTGGACGTGAAGGAACGTTCTGCGCCCTTATTGTCAGAGGCAGCAGTAACAGTATCCATAAAGCTATCTTCTGAAAGCGCTTCATTTAATTCTTTTGGTCATTTACCGAAAACGATATCATCGGGCAATTCGTTTTTATCCGTAGCCGGATCGTAGGGAAAATGTTCGTGAAGGGCCTGGCCGATGTCGAGGATCACCTTAACCAATGCAGTAGTGTAATGCTCGTTGCGGAAATGTGCACCGAGCACTGAAACTTCCTTCTTCCAGTATTCATCGCCAAGTTTGGTATGAATGCCCGCATCAGCAAAGATCGCGAACTGATGATCTCTTATCGCCACGTATAATAAAACAGAATTACGAAATTCCGTATGATCCATTTTCAGGTTCCAGAAAATCTCTGCCGCACGATCAAGCGGATCAACAAACCGGCAGCGGCTCTCGATATATACCCGGATTTCGCCGCTGGTCTGCTGTTCCGCTTTTCGTATGGCGTCTACTATCTGGCTGTTTTCTTCGTACGAGAAAAAGCCTCTCCTTTTAAATGGCGGAATTAAATTCATTTGCTGTGAGAGGAATCAAAGCTTACAGAAGGTGAATTACCGAAATTAACCTGGGGCGCTTTATCGGCGCCTGCATCGGCCTGGAACGGTTCGCGAACATGAAAGCCGAACATGCCTGCAAACAGGTTATTCGGGAATTTTCTCACTGTCTGGTTGAATTCCTGCACCGAGGTGTTAAAATCGTTTCTCGACACCTTGATCCTGTTTTCTGTTCCCTCCAGCTGAGACTGGAGATTCAGGAAGTTCTGGTTGGCCTTTAATTCGGGATATCGTTCTACTGAAACCAGCAATCTGCCCAGCGCGCCTGAAAGCTCGCCCTGCGCCTGCTGAAATTTCTGAATATTTTCAGGCGAAAGATTATCCGGTGTGATATTGACCGAAGTAGCTTTTGCCCTGGCCTCCACGACCTGGGTAAGCGTTGTTTGTTCGAAATTAGCGGCGCCCTTAACAGTGTTTACCAGGTTGGGAATAAGATCGGAACGGCGCTGGTAGTCGCTCTGTACGTTTGCCCATTTATTTTTTACATTTTCATCCAGTTTTACCATACCGTTGTAGCCCGTGCATGCACAGCCGCCAAACAGAAGAATAACAGCGATGATCGCAATTAAAACAAGAGTGCCTGTTTTCATTTGAAAGATGATTTAATTGAATTAAGTGCGTCCTTCACCTGCCTCTCCCGGAGAAACAAAGGAGGACGTCATATTTAAAATTACTGTTTTTTTATTGCCGCAATGCCTGGCAGTTCTTTTCCTTCAAAAAACTCCAGCATTGCGCCGCCGCCGGTAGACACATAGCTCACCTTATCGGCGTAGCCAAACTGATTGATCGCTGCAACAGAATCGCCGCCTCCTATCAGGGAAAAAGCTCCTTTCCGGGTCGCTTCCGCGATCGCTTCGGCAACGGCTCTGGTGCCGCCCTGGAATTTTTTCATCTCAAAAACACCCATAGGGCCATTCCAGAGAATGGTTTTGGAATCCAGGATCACCGCGCTGAATTCCTTAATCGCTTTCGGGCCGATGTCGAGGCCCATCCACCCCGATGGAATAGCGTTGTTATCCGCTTCCCCGGTATTCGCATTCGCATCGAATTTATCCGCAATAATACTGTCTGCGGGAAGGTATATTTTTACGTTCTTCTCTTTTGCCTTTTGCAGTATTTCTTTTGCGGTGTCGAGTCTGTCGGCCTCTACAAGTGAGTTTCCCACGTTCCCGCCCTGTGCCTTAAAAAAAGTATAGGCCATGCCGCCGCCAATGATAATATTATCGGCGCGTTGCAGCAGGTTTTCTATCAATACTATTTTATCGGACACCTTCGCTCCGCCCATGATGGCGGTAAAAGGCTTCTCTGCGCTTGTTAAAACTCTTTCAGCGCTCTTTACTTCATTTTCCATCAGCAGGCCGAACATTTTTTTATCTGCCGGGAAATCGTCTGCAATCACGGCAGTAGATGCGTGCGCACGGTGCGCGGTGCCGAATGCATCATTTACATATACATCGCCGAGTGCAGCAAGTTTTTTGGCAAATTCCTTATCTCCTTTTTCTTCTTCTTTGTAGAAGCGAAGGTTTTCGAGCAGCAATACTTCTCCGGGCCTGAGCGCTGCGGCTTTTTCTTTTGCTTCGGTACCGATACAGTCGTTGGCGAATTCAACATTCACCCCGCCAAGCAGTTCTTTTAAATGGCCAACGAGATGCCTGAGTGAATATTTGTCGGTGGGACCGTCTTTCGGGCGGCCCAGGTGCGACATAAGGATGACGCTTCCGCCATCACTAAGAATTTTTTTTATGGTTGGAACAGCAGCCCGCATGCGGGTGTCATCGGTTATTTCGAATTTATCGTTCAGCGGCACATTGAAATCAACGCGGATCAGGGCCTTTTTTCCTGAAAAATTATAAGAAGAAAAACTGGGCATGGTGATAACTATTAGATTGGGCTAAAATAAGAAAGTTTCAAACAAGCTGCGATGCGGGAGGAAAATGATACATAATTATAATGTACCGGTCCCGGACAGCTTATCTGAAACTTCCTTTGTTTAAAAAATATCTGTTTTATTTGCTGATCAGCTTGGCAAAATAATTTACAGTGCGTACGAGCTGGCTCACATAGCTCATTTCGTTGTCGTACCAGGACACGGTTTTCACCAGCTGTTGGTCGCCAACGGTAAGAACCTTTGTTTGGGTGGCATCGAAAATCGATCCGAAGCGGCTGCCGATGATATCAGTGCTTACGATTTCATCTTCGGTGTATCCGAAGCTTTCGTTGCTGGCTTTTTTCATGGCTGCGTTCACTTCTTCGACGGTCACTTTTTTACCAAGGATGGTAGTCAGTTCGGTAAGCGATCCTGTCAGTGTAGGTACGCGCTGGGCGTTGCCGTCGAGTTTGCCTTTTAATGAAGGCAGCACCAGGCCGATCGCTTTGGCGGCGCCAGTGCTGTTGGGAACGATGTTTTGTGCAGCGGCGCGGGCGCGGCGGAGGTCACCTTTCGGGTGCGGGGCGTCCTGTGTGTTCTGGTCGTTGGTATATGCGTGCACTGTAGTCATCAGTCCGACCTTTATTCCCCAGGTTTCTTCCAGCACTTTTGCCATCGGTGCGAGGCAGTTGGTGGTGCAGGAAGCGCAGGATATGATGGTTTCCGATCCGTCGAGGATGGAATGGTTCACGTTGAAGACGATCGTTTTCAGGTCGCCGGTGGCGGGCGCCGAGATAACCACGCGTTTAGCGCCGGCGGTAAGGTGGGCGGATGCTTTTTCCTTGTCGGTAAAGAAGCCGGTGCATTCAAGAACCACGTCTACATTCTCCTGTTTCCAGGGAATATCGGCCGGATTTTTCTGGGCGTATATTTTTATTTCGCTGCCGTTTACAATAATTGAATTATCTGTGGCCTTCACGTCCTGGTTAAAGGGGCCGTGAGCGCTGTCGTATTTAAGGAGGTGAGCGAGTACTTTCGGGCTTGTAAGATCATTGATTGCCACTACCTCGATGCCTTCCATGTGGTAGATCTGGCGGTAAACAAGTCTGCCGATTCTTCCGAAGCCATTGATAGCGACTTTAACTGTGCTCATAGTAGAAAATTTGAGTTTATATTAATTGAGGGGCAAAATTACGATTTATGTAAATAAAGTTTTGGAATAAAATGTGGATGCCTCTATCTTTGCCGTCCCAAAAACAAAGGCCGCGTTGGTCAATCGGTTAAGACGCATCCCTTTCACGGATGAATGAGGGGTTCGATTCCCCTACGCGGTACTCAGGCTCTTCTCTTAAAGAGTCTTAAAACGACTAAAAACCGCTACAGTGTTGAATTGTAGCGGTTTTTAGTTTTATGTGATTCCCGTTAATTCCTGGTGAGTTTGTTATACTTTTTCGAACTAAAAGTTCGTATTCCTGCCCATTGAAGTTCCGTTACAGAATGCAAAAAACATCAAAATAATGACAGTTTCAATAGCTACTTCGCTGAATAAATTTGAAGCGCACGGGTGGCACAACTATAGTAGCGAAGGCAGATGAGCAAGCCAACCGGGAAGGCATCACAAGAGATACGAGAGATTTTGTGAAGGGTGGCGGGGTGATAAGCAGATGCATCGGCGGCGAGGCGTTTGTCTTTGGTTAAATCCAATATTGTCAAGTTGGAAGTTATACCAATAATTGGTACTTTTGAGAAAATCCTTTTTATGGGACGTAACACTTCTATCTTACTCGGCGATCATTTTGAGCAGTTTATTTCTACAAAGATATCTTCCGGTCAGTATAATTCTGCCAGCGAAGTGATTCGGACTGCCCTGAGACTTCTGGAAACAGAAGAATCTAAAATCAAGATGCTGAATAAAGCGCTTCTCCAAGGAGAGAAAAGCGGCATGGTGACCGATTTCGATCCAAAAGTTCATTTACAACAACTCCACAAAGGAAGACGGTGAAATCTCCGGGATATTCTCTTAGTGAGCAGGCAATCCTCGACCTGGAAGAGATCTGGCAATATACTGCCGATCAATGGTCAGTCACGCAGGCCGACCGATATTATCAACTGATTATCGATGAGATCAAATTTCTCTGTCAACACCAGGCTTCGAGCAAAGACATGGGGCACGTCCGTAAGGGATATCGCGCATCGAAAGTCAAGGCCCACCTTATCTTTTATCGTGTTGCTGCACGTCAGATCGAAGTTATCAGAATACTTCACGAGCGAATGGATATTGACTCACGACTCAGGGATTAAACAGGGATAATTCGAAGCCACTGCTTTGGGTGAGTTGTTACAGCCTAAATGCCCTGACACCAAAATAACATGGAACACACGTGCATAAAACCTTCAAAAAAGCATATAGAAAATATTTAATTTCGTAAAAACTTATTCAATGAAATGGGTTCCGCCTTTAAACCTCATCAGGACAATTTAAAAGCTACCTGTTTTAGACAAATGATCAGTCAGATACTGATCGACGTCTTCGGGACGTATATTCTTTTTCAGGATACGCATATCCTGATTTTACCAGGAAATTTGTCGGGTATGCATTGATGGAAAGCTTTCGGGCTAAATTTCCATTGTTATCCCAGAGCTGCGCCCAGGTCAATCCATGCTTTTGGACAAGTTCCTTTGCTTTATGAAGATCGGACCGCCTATCTGTTGTGATGCTGACCATATCAAAGCCCTGATCTTTGGAGAACAAATGGTTTGCCCACTTTACTTCCTGCACTACAAAACGGAAGAATCAATAAGATAAAAATAAATTTCATGTACCTGCTGTTAGTATAGCCTGATTTTAACGACATCAAATAACTGATTTTAAAGCAAGTGTTTGAAATCAAATGAATTTGAGAAAAAATGATTTCATTTCCCCCGGAGCCAGTTTTGTTTATGCACCATATTTATTGCCTGCGCCTTGGAGCTTACATGCAGCTTGTTGTAAATATTGGCGATGTGCTTGCGGATGGTATGTGTGCTGAGAAACAGGGTGCCGGCAATGGAGCGGTAATCTTTACCTTCCACCAGCAGCTTTAATACATCTTTCTCACGTTCGGAAAGAAGGTCGATTATTTTATCGGGGCGGTTGCCGGTTTTTATAGACTCAACCTGTGAGCGGGAAAGCAACTGCAATGCCTTGCGTGCAATCGTAGGACTCATAGGCGCACCGCCCAGCTCTTCCATCTGCTGTATATAATCAATTATTCTACTTGTTTTTTCGTCTTTTAGCAAATAGCCTCCCGCGCCATTTTGAATAGCATCGAAAATTTTATCATCGTCGTCAAAAACCGTCAGCATCAGGAATTTTATATCGGGATATATCCGGCTTCCGATCCCTACCGCTTCTATGCCGTTCATCTCAGGCATTTCTATATCCATCAATACCACCGTGGGACGCGATGCCGGGGGCAGCTCTTTCATCCGCTCCAGAAAATCCACACCGTTTTTCGCCATAAAAACAACCGTGATCTCTTCGGAATAGTTCATCTGCTCCGCAAGAAAATAACGATTGTCCTTGTTATCGTCCACTATGGCTATCCTAACATTCATATTGTAAATTTACAGGCTGCCACCCCACTGCGGAATAACCCATTTGTGCTATTTATTTTTTATCAATATGGCTTTTGTGCCGCTACCTTCCATGCTTTCAATGCTGAAAAGCGCGCCGATGTTTTCCGCTCTTTCTTTCATATTGTCCAACCCGTAATGGTCCCGCTTTTTCTGATGCGTGTCGAATCCTCTTCCGTCGTCCTGCACCGTCAGTTCAAAGCCTTTGGCGGCAGACACCAGCAAAACATCCATGGCACCGGCATTTGAATGCCGGATAATATTGTGCGTAAGCTCCTGCACAATCCTGAAAATATGCATGGCCTCCTGCATGGTCAGCACATGGTTTTCCGTAATATTCTCCTGAAAATTCCAGCGGATATTTTGCCAATCCGTCAGTTGCTGGTTCAGATAAGATTTCAGCTTATCGGCAAAGCCCTGCATCGTAATAGTTTCCGTGCTCAGCACCCAGATGGTTTCGCGCAAATCGATAATTGCATCCTTCGCAATATCATTGATACCCGACAAATATTTTTTCCTGTCGCTGTCCGTAAGGGCCTGAGGGTTGTCCATAATAAAAGCGGCGTTGCGTTTTATATGGGTAAGTTTTGCGCCCAGGTTATCGTGGAGGTCGGCGGCGATTCTCCGGCGTTCCGCATCTTCCGCTTCAGCGACCGCCTTATCCGCTTTGTGCTTTTCTTCTGCCAGCATAACGGCTGTTCTTGTTTTTTGCCTGCGGCGGTATTCCCTTAAAATGAAATAGGATGCGATAATAATTACCAGTGAAAAGATCAGAGAGCCAACCAGCAGATAATTTTTTTTGGCAATGTCGAATTGCTGCTGCATAATTACATTCTCCCTTCTCTGCAAATCGTATTTAGCCTGCATTTCAGCCATTTCCTGCGCAACATTCTTCTGGTAAATGGAATCCTTAAGTTCCAGTTGCCGCTGCAGCGCATCACTGTAATTCTTATAATCTTTCACCTGCAGGTAAGCCTTCGACAATTCTTCATATATGGCAATCCGGTTACTGAAATCGTTTCCGCTTTTTTTAAGCAATGCCAGCGCCTCATTACATATCGCAATTGTTTTTTGCGGTTCATTATTATCGCGATAAAACAGTGCAAGCTGCGCCATGTCGGCAATAACATAATAAACATCACTGGTTCTTTTTCGTATCTCAATGCCTTTTTGAAACGCTGTCTCCGCTTCGCCGATATGTTTATATTCAGCCAGCAATCCCCCATATAAAATCCATGCATTGGAAAGGCTCGTAAGGTTGCCGGATTGCTGCGAATAATATATTCCCTGTTTCACGTAATATATTGCGGAGTCTTCTTTATCGAGATGATAAAATACAATCGCAATATTGTTATAAACAAAACCGAGTTTCTGTTTATAGGCCGGGTTATCGGACAGCCGTAAGGCTTTCTGATACCAGCCTAGTGTTTCATCATATTTTTTTAACCGCATATTGGCATTGCCAACACTCACCATGCCCCTGGCCATGCTCAGCGTGTCCCTGTGCTCTTCGGCCAGCTTTATAAAGGCAAAGCTGCTGGCCGTCATCTCAGATATATGATCCGTTCTAATCAAGATATTTAATTTCAGGCCCATCAGTTTTGCAAGCGTCTCATCATAGGAAAAATCTTTTTGATAGGTATTTATGGTTTTGTTCGTCAATGCAAGCGAGGTATCAATTTTATTTGCCTGGAAAAGCCATGCGGCGATATAATAATCTGCGATCAATGATGCCCGTTTGTCATTTTGCCGGGTTGCCAGTTGCCTGGCAAGCAGGGAATATGTTTTTAGCGTATCGGGGTTGATGGATTCCCACTGATCGCAAAAGGCCAATACGTTTTTCAGCTTTGCCGCAGGCGTCGGGGATTTTTCAATTACTAATTTAAGACTGTCTTCCCTGGTGACTGGCTGTGCGCTTGCAATGCCATGAAAAAATAAAACACAAATAAAGCAAGCAAAAAAGACACGCATATAAATGAATTAAACAGGAAACTGTCGTACCCGGCTCCATGACAAAAACTCCTGTGCAAATTAAAACAAATCATACTTCACCCTTTCCGCAAATGCAAAATAGCGCATTTGCGTTATTGCCCGGCGCGCTGTTTGGCCGCATCTTTAACACCAGGAATTTTTATCCCGGCTTTAGAAGAATGTTCTAACCTTTTTACCCAAAAATTGAGAAAATGAGAAAATTGTTTCTTTCCGTTCTGCTGTTTGTACCATCGCAGTGGCTGCTTGCCCAAACAGTAACCGGTTATCAACTGAGCGACTTTAAATTTCGTACCAAAGGCTATACGGCCATGACGTTAACCGGTGATTTTGAAGGAACCGGTATTACCGTGCCAAAAGACACGGCAGCCAGCTTTTCGAATACCTTTGTATTAAGCGCCGCCCTGAATTTCACTGATGTTTATTCGTTAGACAATAAGCAACAGGTAATTAACAAAGGCGCGAACCTGTACAGCAGGCTTGCATTGAGCGGCGGCGGCCATCAGACAGAGTTTAGCTTTGATCCATCCGGATATTACCAGAATGAAACAAGGGTTTATAAAGAACATTTTTTCTACCAGTATGGCTACAGTGGCCGTGGTGGCATTTATACCAGCGGCTACGAGCCTAAATTTTCGATGAGCCTGGCAGGCAGCGCTTCCGGCGCAATCGGGCGGGGAAGATTGGAAAGTGTGGGAGATGCCCAAACAGCGCTGTTCATTCTCGAGGACCTGTATAGGGAAGGAAAGATCGGCGAGGTGGATAAGGAAACGGCTGACCGGTTTGCCCATCTTATTACCGAAATAAAAAACCGGCGCGTGTTCGATTACCGCAGGAAAACGATGTTCCAGCTAGAGCAGGTTGATTCCTTTTTAAGAAAAAATACCGGCATAAAAGAATGTGATGCCAAAACATTTGCCATCATTAACGACAATCTTTATTACTCTTCCAATAATGATATGTCGAGCCTTGTGTCCGGATTACATACCCCCATTGGCAACGACCCTTTATATTTTGGCGAAACATTGCTGAATGAGAGAGATCCGGGAGGTGTATTCACGGCAAACACATCCTACGGTTATGACGCTTCTGCAGCTGCTGATCCGTTCAATAGTCCTTTCCGCATATTGCGGCACGCATCGGAGCAGACTCCCCGGTTCAACGGATCGGTGATGTATATTCTTGTGGATTACGGAGATTTAATAAGCTCCAGTGGCAACGGCTATAATTCTCCATTTCAATTTTACTCCAACTCCAAATACAGCGCCAGAGATATCTTTGGAAACGTAACACATTATCCTGCCAGCACTAAATTCTACAATCCTCTCGACCTGTTAAAAAAGCCTATCATAGTACTGGATGCAGAAAAGCACCAGGCAGTGAATTTGCACTGGCAAAAAATCTACACGGCCAATATAATGACTTTGGTAAAGCCGGCTAATGGATCAGGAGATAAAGTTGCCATGGATGTTTATCTTTCGTATGGCATTGGTTATTATCCTGATAACCGCACAACAATAGAAGGCCAGGTTTTTACAGAATTTACCCCGCTGCATGTTAATACGGCCGACCTTATACCCACGCCGTCCGCTGCCCTGCTATACTCAAAATTCATTAGCTATAATACGGTGGTGAGGGCCAATGCAGACCTGTTCACCGGCCGGAACATGTCCAAAAAATTTGGGGCCACACTCAATTTCAGTGTGCACCTGTTGCACTATTTCTTTTAAAAGCAGCTGTATCCCTGCTGAAAGTGAAATGCATAATCCGATTCAAATCATAAAAAATAAAACATCAGCACATGAAACCACATCTTTTCCTGCTGCTTTTAGCAGCCCTCCTGCTTACTGCATGCAGAAAGCATCACCAGGATTCGCCCGACCCTGACACCGACATCTATGTGGCGGGATCTGAAAATAGCGTAGCCAAATACTGGAAAAACGGAACAGCAGTCACTCTTACCAACGGCAGTAATGTTTCTTATGCCGCTTCCATAGTGGTATCGGGCAACGATGTATATACGGCAGGAATTGAAAAGAATGCAGGCGGGTCAATCGTAGCCAAATACTGGAAAAGCGGACTGTCCATCAGCCTTAGCGATGGCAGTAATAATGCGTATGCCAATTCCATATTTGTATTGGGCAGCGACGTGTATGTGGCAGGATTTGAGTATAACGCAAGCAGTGGTAAATATGTAGCCAAATACTGGAAAAACGGAACAGCTATCAACATCACCGATGGCAATAATAATGCGTATGCGTATTCCATATTTGTATCGGGCAGTGATGTGTATGTTGCAGGGTATGAAGAAAATGCAAGCGGAAAAAGCATAGCCAAATACTGGAAGAACGGAACAGCGGTCGCTCTTACCAACGGCAGTAATGACGGTTATGCCCGTTCCGTATTTGTATCAGGCGGCAATGTGTATGTAGCCGGATTTGAAGGAAATGCGAGCGGGAGAACCGTAGCCAAATACTGGAAAAACGGTTCGGAGCTTACGGAGACCAACCTTACCGATGGCAGTAACAGTGCATATGCCTACGCCTTATTCGTATCTGGAGATGATGTTTATATAGCCGGGCTGGAAAGTAGTTCGGGAGGGAAAAACATCGCCAAATACTGGAAAAACAGAACAGCTATCAACATCACCGATGGTCATTATAACGGAAGCGCCTCATCCATATTTGTATCCGGCAGTGATGTGTATGTTGCAGGGACCGAAGAGAGCGCAAATGGTAAAGAGACCATTAAATACTGGAAAAACGGAACAGCGGTCAGCCTTGCCGAGGGAAGTTCCGAAGCTTCCGGCGCCGGTTCAATATTTGTCGTATCGCACTGAAGCCGCACCTCATTCATTTCTAAAAAAATTGCATTTTCAGGATGAGATGAATTTCCCAAAATCCTATACCAGGCATAATTAAATTAAGCCAGCTTATGATCTGACCAGGTTTGTCAAAATCCGGAACATTTTCCGATCGCGTAAATCAATTTCCGGATTGTTACTCACCACATAATTTCCCGAAAATACCTTCGCCTCCTGAAGCATATATAACATTGTATGCTTCAGTTACTTTAACACAGTCCTGCATTCGATGTGTAAACAGTTCGGGCGAATATTCATTCTGATAATTATTATTCTTGGCAATAAGCACGCGGCAATTGCTCGTAAACTGAGCAACGTTGCAGTGCCCGCCATTGTAATACCGCAGAAAACAATTCAGCAGAGCGGGGCCCTGCGATTAAATGCGATCCTCCAGGAGCAGACAGGCTTAAATATGACAAGCAATTTCGGGGCAGGCCTGCAAATACAGGGTCTTAATCCCGACTACATCCTGATACTGCTCGACGGACAACCCCTCATAGGGCGCAATGCGGGCGTACTTGACCTCAGCCGGATCACCGTAAATAATATTAAAAAAATCGAGATCGTCAAAGGCCCCTCCAGCAGCCTGTATGGCAGCGAAGCGATGGGTGGCGTGGTTAATATTATTACACGCCAGGCTGAACAGAACAGTTTATCCGCCAATTTCCGGTATGGCAGCTATGCTACCACCGATGCAAACATCTCCGGAAGCTATCGCTATAAAAAATTCAGCAGCTCCGCATTTGTGAACCGCAACAGCAGCAACGGGTATGACTTCAATAAAAAAGATACCGGCAAAACAGTGATGCCGTACAACAGCTACACGACACAGGTGCAGTTGAAACAGGAATTAGGAAAGGCAATACAGTCAGGAATCACTCTCCGGTATTATTACGAACGTCAAAACGATCTGTACAGCACCGGTACCGATATTGCAAAGGGAACCCCCGATATTAAGGAATACAATATATTGCCCTCTCTCCAATGGCAGGCAGGCAATTCAGTGCAAACTGTATTGCGCGGATATTTATCACAGTTCCAGACAGACACGCGCGATTATACACAAAACCACGACAGCCTGTATTACGATGATTTTTTCCAGCAGCGTTTCTATCGCGTGGAGAACCAGACCAATGTCAAAATTTCCAACAGCAACGACGCCGTAGCCGGCGCTGGATATACGTGGGAACGGCTCAACACCAACCGGTACAGTGGCATACGCACCAATACCATCGGGTATGTTTATCTGCAGGACGAACAGCGCGTGGGTGAAAAAGCTTCCATTATCGGGGGCCTGCGCTACGACCACAATGCTGCATATGCAAGCAGGCTAAGCCCCAAGCTGGCGGCAAGATTCAGGTTGAACGAACGCTGGAACCTCACCGCCTCTTACGGCGCAGGATTTAAAGCGCCCGACTACCGGCAATTATACCTCAACTTTACCAACAATGCCGCAGGCGGCTACACCGTGTACGGCGCTAACGAAACATCCGTACAGCAACTGGAACAGCAAAAGCAGGCAGGCATCCTTTCTTCCATCACCCCATTTGGTTACCAGTTGAAATTATTAAACCCCGAATATTCATCCGGAATTAATGTCGGCGCATTATATCATTTCAAAAAAATACTGCTCCGGGTAAACGCCTTCCGGAACGATATCGATAATCTTATCGTAACACAGATCATCGCCTATAAGCCCAGCAATGCACCCGTTTATAGTTATTTCAATGTAAACAGCGCCCTGACGGAAGGAGCGGAAATGGAAATTAAATACAGCTGGAATGAACATTTCCGCATAGAATCGGGATACCAGTTTCTAATTACTGCCGACAAAGAAGTTCTGAAACAGATCAAAGAAGGAAAAATTTTCGGGCGCGAACCCGGTTCTTTGACGTCTGTTCAGCTGCACGGGAGTGATTACGGCGGTCTCACCGACCGAAGCAAACACATGGCAAACCTAAAATTGTTTTATGAAAACAATTCCTGGTTCGCCACGATGCGCTTTTTCTACCGCAGCCGCTGGGGAGTAAGAGATATGGACGGCAACCTGATCTTAAATCGTTCCGATGAATATGCCAATGGTTATGCGGAGGTGAATGCCAGTGCCGGCCATTCATTTTGTAACGGATTTTCCCTGCAGGCCGGCATAGATAATGTTACCAACTACCGGAATAAACAGTACCTGCCGGGCGATCCCGGGTTCCGTTATTACCTGAACCTGTCTTATCAATTCATTCATAATAAAAAATAGAACATAATGAAAAGAAATGTGTCCGCAGCACTTTGCATGGCCACTGCTGCACTGTTAACGGTATCCTGCAAGAAAGATGACAAGACAACGCCTCCTGAAAAAACTTCGGCCACAGTCAGCAATTTCACTGCCGAGCCTACCCTCACCGAGGGCCACTATGCGTTTTATTCACTTGAAAAAAATGACTCTGTTCCATATACCGATTCAGCTTCCTCAAAATGGGATATTGCCTTCCGCAGTACCACTATTCTTACCAATGGCGGCACCAGCGGCAGCGGTGCAGGAGGCGCTTTTGTGCAAAGAGGGGTGAGCTTCGACGGTTTCACCACCATTTCCGCAGATTCCGTATTCAGGACCGACAACAGTGCCACTCCTGCTTTTGCCATTCCGACCGGATCGGGCAACGGCTGGTATAATTATGATTTCAGCACCAATATCATCTCACCTATACCTGGAAATGTAATTGTGGTGAGAACGGCTTCGGGCAAATATGCGAAGGTTGAAATATTGAGCTATTACAAAAATGCACCGGCCACACCCACATCCGATGATGCTCCGCGCTATTATACTTTCCGGTTTGTATATCAGCCCGACGGCACAAAGAATTTTTAATTAGTTAAACAAAAAAAATGAAATACATTATTTGTGCAGCGGTTGCTGCCTTCCTCATTACGCAGGCAACGGCCCAGGCAAAAAAAGAACAGGAAACCATCAAAAACCTATGCGGTTGTTATGATGTGGATTTTAAGTATGCAGAAACTTTTTCCAACGACACCGGTTATGCTTTTCATCCGCGCTATCACGTGGGTGGCCTGGAATGGGTGGTAGCTGAAGAAGCAGGCAATAAAAAAATTGTCATCCAGCATTTACTGGTGATAGATGATTCTACTGTTATCAAGCATTGGCGCGAGGATTGGGAATATGAAAAAAGCGATTGGTGGCAGTTTGATCATAACGCAGCCTGGAAGCATACGGCTAAAAATAAATCCGACGTGAAAGGCGAATGGACGCAAACCGTATGGGAGGTAGATGATGCGCCGCGCTACCAGGGCAGCAGCAGGTGGATATCGAACAACCAGGAATATTATTGGGAAAATACCAGCGATGCACCGCTTCCGAGAAGAGAATATACCAAGCGCCATGACTATAATGTAATGAAGCGGACAAACCGTATCTATCCCACGGGCACCGGATGGGTACATGAACAGGACAACCAGAAGATTATGCGCAGCGATGGAGTTGCAGATGTTTACCTCGTTGGAGAAAAAGGTTATAACACCTATACGCGTGTGAGCGACAGCAAGTGCAGGCTGGCAGCCGAATGGTGGAAGCAGCACCGGGGCTTTTGGAACGATGTGCGCGCTGCATGGGAGTCTATACTCAGGGAAAGAAAGGACCTGCACCTGATAAAGAAAGTGGATGACAAATTCCTGTCGCAGCAGTTGGAAGGCCTGGAACAGCAGCATCCGGCTGCCGGTGAACAACAGGAAAAAATACGCGCCATCATTATGAAATACATCGACAGCAGTAAATAGCGTTATCCTTATACCACCAGAATAGTAAAAACTTTATTGCTTCTCTGCAATAAAGTTTTTATTTTCAGTATAACAAGCAACCGGTCCGATATTAAAAAATCAAAAACAACTAACTATGCTCTCCCAGGAAATGAAAGAAGCCCTTAACCGGCAGGTATTAATGGAAGCCCAATCCTCCCAGGCCTACCTGGCCATGGGGAGCTGGGCGGAAATTCAACCCGGTTTAAAAGGCGTCACACAATTTTTTTTCAAACATAGTGACGAAGAGCGGATGCACATGCTGAAGCTGATTCATTATATCAACGAAAGAGGGGGCTTCGCTGTTATTCCACCCCTTCAACAGCCGGTGCTTACCTTCGTTTCTTTAAAAAAGGCTTTCGAACAGTTGTACGAACACGAGGTAAAAGTGAGTGAAAGCATCAACGATCTCGTTGAAGTAGCTTTGCGGGTGAAGGACTATGCCACGCATAACTTTTTACAGTGGTACGTGATGGAACAAATGGAAGAAGAAAGGCTTGCCCGGGATTGCAATGATAAGCTGGAAATGATCGGCGACGATAAAAGCGGCCTGTATTTATTCGACCGGGATATAATGACCCTGGATACGCAGTAAACAATCAGCAAACGAAAAGGTGGAGACACCTGATGTGCCTCCATGTGTCCACACCAGAGGAAAACGCATGTAATTGGAGTCTTTCATTCCATTGAGCAATATAAACTGATAAGCATAGTTTTTCAAGTTATTACGATGCTAAACAGCACATCGAAAAACATATGCACTGGTATAACTTTTAGCAAAACACGTGTTCACTGGCTTTGTCACGCCAATGAAAAATAGGAAGCATTTTACCAGAAAATGTTGACTACATTTGATTTGTCAGGCTAAATGGAAGCGGGCAATGCTAGAGAGCATCCACCCACCAGGAATAACCTGGCCAACGGAGATAATTGCATGGAATGGTGCAAATCATTCCGAATAATAAATCACATTTAATTTCAATAAGTATATGCGCTATTTAGGAATATTTGCTTTGATAGTCTTAATGACCACGGATTTAAAAGGCCAATCTACTCAATATGCTGATGTCATTGACAAAAGAATAGTAATTCCACCTTCACCCAACGTTACTAGTTTACTGAAATTTGTTGAAGTTCCGGTTTCAAAGTTTACAGGATTACCCGAGACAACTATTCCAATATATACGATTCAGGACAATAAGATCAACTTACCCATATTGTTACAATACCATTCCGGAGGAGTAAAGGTAGCTGAACCATCGTCATGGGTAGGAAACTGCTGGGCGTTGAGTTTTGGTGGTGTAGTAACGCAGTCTGTCCGTGGCAATCAGGATGATGGTCTGACGAAAAGCCGCTTTAATGGAGCCGGCATAGATAAGACTAATCCTGCGATTTGCGATTTATGGAAGGCTTGTACCGGTGATATAGATGCAGAACCAGATATGTTTAGTTTTTCTTTTAATGGTTTATCCGGTCAATTTGTACTGGATGATAATAAAAATATTGTACAAATTCCAGAACAAAAGTTAAAGATAGAGCCTTTAATGGGGCAAGGTTATAACACGTCGATGCCCTTTCAAATACCCGCATGGAAGATTACCGATCAAAATGGTATTTGTTATTTTTTTGAAGTGCTTGAAGAACAAATTTCGGGATACAGAACCGGAGCGGGCGATTTGCTTCCATGGCCCTCTGTTTCTCAAAGAAGTTGGTATGTATCAAAGATAGTAGATCCTACTGGTAACACAATTACGTTTGCTTATGACGGATATAACTCGCTTGATTATTTTCCTGGTTCAGAAAATAGGCAATTTAAATATAACAATTCCTACACAAATCAGTTCAGAGGAGAGACTAGTACGCAGATTTTTTGTTTTCAAAACATTTCCTCTGGTAAAAGAATTCGAACAATTAGTTTTGACGGTGGAAGGGTTGAATTTATAGCTGGAGGTAACCGTTGTGATTTATCAGGTGATAAATGGTTAAATAAGATCGATATCTATAATAGAAATAATCAATTAATAAAGGAGGTTGGCTTAAATTATAAATATTATATCGGCAAGAATATCTATGATCTTGGTGCTATAGATTGCAGCTCGGATAATGGCCCTTATGTAGAAAACACCAGTTCTACTTATCACAATAATTATAAGGATCGCAGGCTGTTTCTTACCTCGATAGATGAAAAAGATGCAGGGCTAAATAAAATAGCCTCCTATAGCTTTGATTATGAGAACTCTATTGGACTTCCTAACCGTTTTTCGAAAGAGCAGGATTTATGGGGGTATTTTAACGGAAATGGCTACACATCATTGCTTCAAAATATTCATAAAAATTCAGACGGCAGTTATGATATACTTGGCCGGGAGGCAAATTTGATCTATGCAGAGCAAGGAACGTTAAATAAAATTACATACCCCACAGGAGGATATACGCAATTTGATTTCGAATTAAATACAATACCCTTTACAACAGGTGGAACTACGGTCGTTCATCCTCAAAAAGTTTATAACGCTGATGGAACAGCGAGCGATGTCCAATTGGGCTCTATGTCTATAAATGACATCAGTGGTAGCAAATCAATAACGTTCCAGGTTGAGCGGTGTGTATTTGGACCAACAGGCACCCCAGCAGCTGGGTTTTATATCAAGGATGCCAATGATAATATCGTAGTAACTGGTCCGCAAGTAACCTCTTATAATCAACAAACGTCAAATGGACCTTTTAATTTAACACTTAATAACGGGAGTTATAAAATTTATTCTTACGCAATTTCGTCACTGCCTTGTACTTATTCGATCACTGTCTCTGAATGGACCGAGCTTCAACCGCCACCCGCAAATCATGAAGCGAATTATGGTGGGCTTAGAGTAAAGAAAATTGTCTCTTTTGACCCTGTTCAAAATAAAACATTGATTGATACTTTTGATTATTCCATTATTGTGGAAAATGTAAAGACATCGTCAGGGGAAAGATTTGTTCAACAGGACATACATCCAAATAACTATGTGACTTATGCACCTTCTACCTATCCACCTCCCATTGACGGTGGGCTATGTCCAGCTGAGAATGATGATTATGTTGTTAATGTTATTTCTAATACCAATTATCCTCTCGGCACCACTTCCAATGGAGGCCTGGGCTATAGACAGGTTGCCACAAAACATTTGGACAGTCAAGGAAATGATCTGGGATACACACGTTATGAGTATTTGAATGCTCATGATGATATCACCATGGGATATGCAACAACCATTGGAGCTCCAGGTGGAATTTATGGAAGCGCGCCCACTTCCACTACAACACATTCACTTGCGCCTGCAGTGAGTTTTGCCTGGGCCAGAGGGAAATTAAAATCAGAATACCAGTATGCTAATATCGGAGCTAATACTTATACGCCAGTTCATAAAACTGATTATTATTATTCCAACGAGCTTCA
>JBGAJL010000082.1:0-19685 GCA_044224935.1 Flavitalea sp. | reverse complement strand
CTTTCAGCAAAAAATTAACGCTGAACGATCTTCGTGCGTTTATTTCCATAGAAAATCTCTGGACATTTAAAAAATACGAAGGAGGTAATCCGCAGGCAACGCGCTACGGAACAGGAAGAATCGTGGGTGATGGAAGAACGCTGGGCCTGAACTCAGTTGCAACAGCACCTATTCCGCGCATTTTTACACTCGGTATTAATTTTTCATTCTAAAGACTCTTCCCATGAATAATATGATTAAAAAAATAAATAGTAAATGGGTTGTTGCCATTGCATGTGCAGCGATCTTCTCCAGCTGTAAAAAAGATTTCCTGGATGTGGTTCCGAAAGACAGGATACCCAAGCAGGAGTTCTATAAAACGGAAGCTGATCTCAATTCGGCGGTCTACGGTATTTATACCATTCATAAAAATATATATACCGACTGGGAACTGGCACTCTATAACCTGGAAGAAACAAGGTCCGATAATACCAACCAGGATTTCGGACGTCAGGCGGAACACAAGGCAGTAGATAATTTCACAGCCCAGGCAGGTAATACATCTGTCTTCGGTATGTGGCAGACTGCTTACGATTGCATCAATCTTTGTAATGCGCTCATCGATCGCGCACCTGATGTGAACATGGATGAAACGAGGAAAAAACAATTTGTCGGTGAGGCAAGTTTTATCCGTGCCCATACCTATTTTCTGCTTGTTCAGGATTATGGCGGCGTTCCTTTGCGCCTGCATGAAACGGTTTCTTTAAGCGGTGATAATAATCTGGCAAGATCCAGTGTCGACTCTGTATATCTGCAGATATATGCAGATCTTCAAACCGCTGCCGCGAATCTTCCTCCTTCTTATTCCGGTTCCGATGTGGGACGCGCCACTTCGTATGCGGCATATGCATTGCTGGGTAAGGCACAGTTGCAGAATGGCAAATCTTCAGATGCTGTTACTTCTTTAAGAAAAGTGGTGTTCACGGGTTCGCCCTATTCATTGCTACCGGATTATGCGGACCTGTGGAATCCTGCCACGAAAAATTCTGCAGAATCTATTTTCGAACTGCAATTTCTGCCCCCGTTGGATGGCTCTCCATTCTGGAATTTTTTCGGTCCGCCATCAATAGGCGTTCCCGGTGGAACAAACGGATCTACGTCACCCAATACACCTACACAGGATCTGATCGATGCGTATGAGCCGGGGGATCTTAGAAAAGATGCATCGATTGCTTTTGACGGAACGGGCCGGGCTTATATTTTGAAATTTAAGGACCCTGCTGTTGCTGTGGGCAATGACGCAAGAAACAATTTCCCCGTATTGCGTTATGCAGATGCGATGCTTAATCTTGCAGAAGCGCTGGGAGAAACACCGGAGTCGTACGATTTGATCAATGATGTAAGACACAGAGCCGGTCTTTCTCCTATCAGCTCGGCTACGGCTGGAACTTTCATGGAGAAATTAATGCATGAAAGACAAGTGGAAATGGCATTCGAATGCCAGAGATGGCACGATATTCTTCGTATGGGAGAAAGCGCTGCAATCAGCCTGATGAATGCCCACCTGGCGAGAGAATTTCCCACTGAAAATATTACGATCGACAAGCATGATCTTGTTGCGCCGATACCTCTTACAGAAACACAAACCAATACGCTGGCAAAACAGAATGATGGCTACGTGCAGTAGGCCGCACCTGGTAAAATAGCAAAACAGAATGCCCGCCCCGGTTTAGTGGCGGGCATTTTTTTCGAAATATTTTAGCCTACGCTTTCTCAATCAAGTCCAAACCCGAAAACAATTGAAGTAATTCTTTACGTGTATCGGCTTTTTCAAATACGCGGATGCCGGCAAAAGATGCATAATCGCGAAGGGTTTGGTTAACGCTTCCACTCATCAGCACCACTTCTAATTTGCGGAGAAAATTCGATTTACGCAGCGATTCGACCATTTCAATACCAGTCATCTTCGGCATGTAATAATCGATAATCAGCAGCGCAGGAAGAGGAGCATTGGGCCGTTCCAGTTGTTTAAGCGCTTCCTGCGCGTCATTGAAACAGGTGTAAAGGCCCTGGTACCCCAGGTCCCGGAGTGCGGTAACATAAAAGGAAGTATCATCCGGATCATCGTCCACAATCCAGACCTGCAGGATCATATCCGTACCCATGATCCACGTACAGAAAAAGTTATGCCGGAAATGTCGCTTTGCAAGCTTCAGCTACAGCAACAACTTATTCATTATCCGAAAAACAGATTTTTTGCATGGCCCCGCAAACGAATTATTAATTCTTCGGGAAATAGCTTAACTTTTCTCTAAACCCCTAACCGTGCACAGAATTTTTTTTGAGGCTCTTCACCGCGAAGAGCTGATCACAGACGCCTCGCTCGAGCGGATCGGGAAATATCCCGGCAACCGGCAATTGAATATTCACTGGGAGCTGAAAACGATAGTATATACCGGTATTTTATTATTGACGACGGGACTTGGCATTCTGGTATATAAAAATATCGATACGATCGGTCACCAGGCAATATTGGCCCTTATAGCGTCCATCTGTATAGCGAGTTTTTTATATTGCGAGCGTAAAAAATTACCTTTTTCGCGCTCTAAAGTTTTTTCGCCTGATAGTTATTTTGATTATGTATTGCTATTAGGCTGTTTAACACTGCTCATCTTTATCGCATACCTCCAGGCGCAATACAATGTTTTCGGAACCGCCTACGGACTGGCCACCTTTATTCCCATGGTGATCCTGTTTTTCTGCGCTTATTATTTTGACCATCTGGGCGTTCTGTCGATGGCTATCACCAACCTGGCCGCGTGGGCCGGCCTTGCCGTCACGCCGTTGCAGATATTCCGCGCGAATAATTTTGCCGACTCGGGAATTATTTTCGCCGGGCTCGCCGTCGGATCGCTTCTTACCCTTGTCGCGGAATTAAGTGTGAAGCGGGGCATCAAGGCGCATTTTGCTTTTACCTATCTTAATTTCGGTATGAATATCCTGTTTGTTTCCTGCCTCGCCGCCATGTTCTATTTTGATAATTTTTATCTCTTATGGATATTTCCTTTTGCAGCCATAACCTGGCTCTTCTACAACAGGGCGGTTAAGATTTCGTCTTTTTATTTTATACTGATGATCGTATTGTATACATATGTTGCTATCGGTTATGTTTTCATCCGGCTTCTGGATAAATACCTGCTGGAGGCCTATATGCTGCTCCTATTGTATTTTATCGGGTCCGGGGTATATATGGTGATCTTTCTTATTAATATGAATAAAAAAATAAAGTCCAATGATCGCCTACAATCATAAGATCCTCGACGACACCAGGTCCCGTAATGCATCAGAAGAGGCACTGCAAAAAAATCTTATTACCCGCCAGGAACACCAGGCCATTTGCAGTAAATATCCCGGTGAGTTTTATTCCCCTAATTTGTTTATAAGAATAGGGCTGTTTGTTCTGACCGCGGTCATCTCCGTGATGGCTTTTGGGGTGTTTGCTTTGTTTTTCTCCGGTGCTGCGGGCGGCTTTGTCGAGATGCTGGGAATATTTTTCTCGCTGATCGCTTATTTTGTCCTGGAAAGAATGGCAGGGGTACAGAAGCATTTTAAATCGGGTGTGGATGACGCGCTTATCTGGGTAAGCGCCGTGTCGATGCTGGCAAGTATTATTATTCTGTTTGATCCGCTGGCGCCGCTGGCAATGTCGCTGCTGGTGTGTGCTTTTGCCCTATACTTTGCAATACGCTTTGTGAACGCAGCAATGGCGGCGATCTCGTTTATTTCGTTGCTCGCCTTTGCATTTTACCTGGCCCTGTACCTGGGGACAACAGGAAAGATTATTGCTCCTTTCCTGCTGATGGCCCTGTCTTTCGGCGCTTACCTGCTGGTAAAAAAAATGGAAAATAATTATCGGTTCAGGTATTATGAATTATGTTTTACCACGGTGGAGCTATTGGCCCTCATTGGAGTGTACGTGTCGGTAAATTACCTGGTGGTAAGAGAATTGAGCGAAGCCCTGTTTGGTCTTAACCTGGGGCAGGGAGATAGCATACCCGGAGGATGGCTGTTCTGGATGATTACGATCATCCTGCCGCTGATTTATCTTATTGTTTCATTTAAGCGGAAAGATACGCTGCTATTACGGGTTAGCTTGTTATTGATTGCCGCCACGATATTCACTATCCAGTTTTATTATCATTTTCTTCCTGCAGATATAGTGATGCTGCTGGGCGGGGCAGGAGCCGTTCTTCTTGCCTACGGGGTGTCGAAATATTTTGCAAAAGGAAGAAACGGGATTACGTCTGCGGCTCCCGAAGTTCCTTCTGCCGGCCGGCTAAACCTGGAGGCGCTGGTTATTGCGGAAGCGTTTCATGTTTCTTCCCCGAACGTGGAAAAAGGATTTGAATTTGGCGGAGGAAGCGGCGGTGGCGGCGGTGCCACAGGGGAGTACTAAGTTTACTACTTTTGTGGTAGGTGTCCGGCTTTATGAATGCATTAATTTTATCGTATTAATGGTTCATAATTCAATATTATGATACGCACAGACTTCCTCTTACGGTTCGCCGGCGGGCTTATTATTCTGCTATTGTTCTCCTTTAATCTGTCGGCGCAGGTAAAAAATGCCCGCATTTTGCAGGATACCAGCCCTATCCGCAAGGCAATTATTAATAAACAGATAAAAGTTAATCCGCGGCTGGTTTATTTATATGGCCATGTTCCTTCCGTGGACACAGTGGCCGATCTCGACCCTTACCTTCGGTCGAAACAGAACTGCGATTACGAGAAAGCGATCGACAGTAACGGGTGTGTGCTTGTGAAATATACAGATGGATTTACAAAAAAGATCTGTGACGGGCAACTGGTAGAAGTAGTAATGCCGGATGGCAAAAAACATGTATCGAGGTTTGGGAATACGAAGATGTATATGTACGTTACGCCACTTCCTCCACCGCCCAATCCAACGAATAGTGATACTGCATTTAACTGGTTGATTGCTTACAATAAAAATCTCCTGGATGAGATTTCGGGCCTGTTTGCCGACGACCAGGATCTGGTAAGCAGGTTTATGACCAGGGAAAAGGACAAGTGTAACGGCAGCCTTTACAAGGAAATTGAATTCCGGACAATTTTTATTGAAGAATTCTTAAAAGCAAAATAATATGCGTTGCCATCTCACCAATATATTTTCTCATTCCAGGTCAGCCGGCCCGCTGCTGCTGGTTTTATTTATATTGTTTTCCCTGCAGCCGCTGCGCGCCCAGGATTCATCTGTTCATAAAGAGCCCAATCTCGATAGTATCTTTAATAATGTGAACCGGAGGCTGGATCATTTTAATAACGATTCGCTGATGAGAAGCCTGTCGGTACTTTCTAAGGAAGACACGATGCTGCGTAAGGCGCTGAGCGATTATAATCTTTTCGGGCTGGCGCATCGCAAGCGGGCCCTGCAATGGAACCTCACCTCGAGCATTATTATTTTCTGGAGCGTGATATTCCTGGTATTCAGTGGTATTTGTTTTGCCGGCCTTCAGTTCTATTTCTCTATGCGGATGGCCCAAAAAGCCGGCGCCCTGAAGCAGGACGAGCTGGCGTCTGACCTGGAGGCGGGAGCGAAGGGCATCAAAATACATTCACCCGTGCTGGGTGTGATCATTCTCGCTATTTCCATTTTATTTTTCTATCTCTATCTCCAGTTTGTTTATCCTATTATGGAAATATTTTAGTTGTAAATTGCCGAAACTTAAAAAACAGTATGGATCAGCTTACATTGGGTATCGGCACCCGTTTACAACATACGCAATATGGACCCGGCGTGATAGTAGGATTGAAATATGCCACTTACTTAATCTCGTTTATTCATCATGGCATCAAGGAAATCGATAAGAATGATACTGCTCTCGATGAAATAATTGCCGCCAATGTTACTCCTGAAATAGAGACGCATTCGGAAATTGAACGCTCGCTGCTTAAAATATTACGATTGTGGTCGGGAAATAATGAAGTGGTGCAGCTGGGAGACCGGTGGATGAAGGGTACCCTGATCTTAAAACCGGGAGACAGCTCGTTGAAGCCGAAGGAAATTCCCATTGAAGACTTCTTTCACAAGATTGTGATGGTCCGCGATCGCCTCCGCGTGCTGGAACAACAGATTAACGCCAATAAAAAGCTTGATGACGAAGAAAAAGTAAACCTTCAGCAATACATTACACGCATGTACGGCTCGCTGACCACTTTCAATGTTTTATTTAAAAACAAGGAGCATTGGTTTGTTGGCGAGAAGGGAGGAAATGCGGAAGCGTAACTACCCCCTGCTATCGCTTTTTATCGGTAGCGACTATTACCACGCCTATTATCGCAATCACCCCGCCGACATAGGTCGGCCAGCCGATCCATTTATTTTCCTTCTTGTTAATTTCAACCGGGCCGATATCGGCGACTTTCTTTTCTGTCTGTACAGAAAACCCCCTGATAACGGCCATGGCTATTCCCACGACGATTAAGATGATGCCAAATGTTTTCATGTTGCTTTATTAAGGTAAAGCAGGTGTTGCAAGCCTTGTGCCATGCCTTCAGTGCGTTTTGGGGGTGTTTTCCAGGAGTGTGATCAATTCCTCCATTTTGTCTTCGATTTCCCGCAGGGAAGTTACCCTGTCGAGCTGTTGGGCTTTGACGAGTGCCGTCCGGTAATTACGGATCATCTGCTGGTCGAGACGGATGGACTGAGTGAGTTCGGTTAAGGAGTCGTCAATCGCGAAATCGGTGGTTGTCATCCAATTAAGTTAAGGAATAAATTCATTATTTTTAATATAAGTTTTATTGGGGCGCTTCTGTTCAATCATTCATTGCCTGCAGCGTCCTGTATGTTCTTTATCATATCCCTGATCATTAAATAAAAAAGATGAAAACTCTAAAAAGGGTACTCGCAATACTGGGCATTCTTATCGCCCTTGTTCTGATCGTTGCTGCTTTTGTGAAAAAGGACTATTCAGTGGAGAAAGAAGTGGTGATCAATAAGCCCAAACAGGAGGTTTATGACTACGTAAAGTATCTGAAAAACCAGAATAATTTCAGCAAATGGGCGCAGATGGACCCCAATATGCGTAAGGAATTCAGGGGCACCGATGGCACGGTTGGTTTTGTTTCTGCATGGGACAGTGATGAAAAAAACGTGGGTAAAGGGGAGCAGGAGATCGTAAAAATGGACGATAACCGGATTGATTATGAGATCCGGTTTATAAAGCCCTTTCCTTCCAAAGCGCCTGCATATATCGTGATGGAACCTGTTTCTGCAAATGAAACCAAAGTGAAATGGGGCTTTAGCGGCCGCATGCCTTACCCCATGAACATCATGATGCTTTTCATGGATATCCCGAAAATGATTGGCGATGATCTGCAGACCGGCCTCGACAACCTTAAACGGATAATGGAGAAATAATAAACCTTTGCCATGGTCAAAATAAAAAGAGTATATGAGCCTTATTCGAAAGCGGACGGCTATCGTGTGCTTGTTGACAGGGTATGGCCGCGGGGGATGACTAAAGAAGCGGCACATGTGGATAAATGGCTGAAGGAGGTGGCGCCCTCTACTCCGCTCCGTAAATGGTTTGGCCACAAGCCTGAGAGATGGAAAGAATTTTCTGAAAAATACCGCGCTGAATTACGTGGCTCCGCTGCATTGGAAGAGTTGAAGGAAGAAGTGCGCAATCATAAAAATGTATCGCTGATCTATTCGGCAAAAGATGAAGAGCACAACCAGGCGGTCGTTTTGCTGGGTATGGTGAGCGGCAAATGATCAGGCATCTCCAAAACAAAACTGCCCCGCTTAAGGAAGCAGGGCAGCAAAAAGGTCGGGAAGAAATTACTACCCTGGTTTTACAACCGGAACGTAAAAACTGCCATCGGTTATTGTTTTCTTTTCTTTGGAAGGATCACCATCGAGATAAAAATCTCCGCTAAAGGTTCCTCGGATAGATTTATCATCGATGCTGGTGATGGTCACCTTAAAATGATTCTTGATAATGATGTCACTTGATCCCGCCTCAGTGTTTAGAATAGTGCCTGCCTGGTATTCAATACTGGCTGATGGCGAGAATAAACCCGCGAGCATATAATTATCCACATTATCGGTATAAGTGGTTGCCTTAGGATCTTCCTGGGTGAATAATGCAATGGCGAAATGGTCTTCACCGTTGGTAGCGCTGGAGGTGCCGGCAATGGCAACACTTGTTTCCTCATCGCTTTTCGTGACCGTTCCCGCGGTAAAGGCGGTGTAACTTTTTGCCTGTCCGTCCAGTTTAAAAGAAACATGGTAACTGTTTGAATCGTCCTTGTCTTTTTTACAGGAGAATAACAGGGGGAGCAGGGCGAGGCATAGAAGATAGGTTTTTTTCATGCGGTTTTTGGATATTTGAGTTAATAATGCCCCAAAATAGTAAGCAGATTCGGTAAATCAAAGTGTTAGGTCAAAAAAGCTGTCAGAATATTATGCCGGGTTACCGGGTTTATTTATAATTGAGTAACCAAAGCGTAGTATGGCATGCCCTCTTACTCTAATGATAGTGACATCGTTGCCGGGCTGCTGCGGAATGAGGCTGCTGCCATCCGCCAGCTGTACGACTGGTTCTATCGCCCCCTGTGCTATTACGCTGAAAGAATAATACACGATAAGCCGGAAGCCGAGGACATTGTGGTGGAAACCTTCCTGAAATTGCTTCAGAAACGGAATGACTTCGGGCGGCTCGCGGAAATAAAAGCATTTCTCTACACGGCTACCCGCAATGCCTGCATTGATTTTTATCGCCGCGAAAAGCGGCACCAGCGGTCGGAGGAAGAGCTGGCTTACCTCTCCGGGCAGCCCGATGCATCCGACGAACTGGAACGGATCAATGCCGAAGTGCTGGCCATGCTATACCGCGAAATAGAAAATCTGCCCGCTGCATGCGCCGGCGTTTTCAAGCTCCTGTTTTTCCAGCGCCTGACAACCGATGAGGCGGCGGCCCGGCTCAACATCTCTTCCAAAACGGTATTGAACCAGAAGGGCAGGGCCCTCCAACTGCTAAGAAAAGCCTTCCTGCAGAAGGGAATGCTGGCGACCCTGGCCTCACTGGGTTTTCTTCATCAGCATTTTCATAACTAAACTCCGGCGGGAGACTTCTCCCTACCTGTCTGCCGCCTTGCTAAACCCACGCCTTAAAAATAATTTTCAAAAAAAATCTTCGGAAGGCTTGGGAAAAACGGCAGCCCGTTCGTGTAAGTATTATTAGCGGTTCGCTAATCTTTATTTATGAATAACAACAGTCACCCCAATGCCTTGCCCGAAAGGATAGCAGAGCTGATTTTAAAGCAGCTGGAGAATACGCTCACGGCAGCGGAGAAGACCGAGCTCGATCAATGGCTGCATACTTCTGCCAGGGAGCAGGAGCTTTTTTCAAATCTCACCGACAGCGCTTATGTTCAGCAGGAGCTGGGGAAGTTTTATGAGCATGATGCGGAAGAGGGATGGCAAAAGATACAAAGGGCTTATCCTGCCGGTAAGGTTCGTTTGATGCCCGGTAAATATTGGCTGGCGGCAGCCCTGTTGATCTCCTTTATAGGGGCGGGTATAATGTTCCTGTATACTTCGCGGCAGCCCGGACAGCCTTCCCAACAGACTTTTGCCCAGGTGGCGGACATAACGGCTCCTGTAACTTCCAGGGCCACCATCACCCTGCCGGATGGAAGAAAATTGCCTGTCGACAGCATTGCCGCAGGTACCGTGACGATGCAGGAGCATACCTCCATCCGGAAAACGGAAGACGGCCGGATATTCTACAGTGAAGCGAATGTACCCAACGGCCCGACCTATTTTCATACGCTTACCAATCCCCGCGGCAGTAAAGTGATTCAGCTCATGCTTAGCGACGGCACACGGGCCTGGCTGAACGTGGAAAGCGAAATGCGCTACCCGGTGGCATTTAATTCTTCTTCAAGAGAAATAGAAATTACAGGTGAAGTGTATTTGGAAGTGGCTCCTGACCGGGCAAAGCCGTTTTTAGTGAAGGCCAATGGCGTGGAGGTGCAGGTACTGGGAACACAGTTTAATATAAATGCATATAAAGATGAGAACACTGTTAAGATAACGCTGGTAGACGGCGCGGTAAAAGTGTCTCAAAATAATAATGTGGTGATGCTTCATCCCGGCGAACAGGCGCAGGCAGGTGCTGTCATTAAAGTGAACAGGAATGTGGATATGGAACAGGTCATGGCCTGGAAAAACGGCCTGTTCAGTTTTAAGGATTCCGACATCGGCACCATCATGCGCCAGCTTAGCAAATGGTATGATGTAAACGTGCATTTCAACGATTCTATCTCCGAACATTTTTATGGAGAAATCTCGAGGGACAAGAATATATCAAGTGTATTGAATATGCTGCAGACAACAGGCAGCGTACATTTCAAAATGACAGGCAATAATATAGAAGTGAAAAAATAAATCAGGAAACAATACTTACAAGTGAGCCGCTCCGTGGTCGAGACGAAGCGGCGATCGTAAGGATTCATAACAAAAGCAAATCAGGGAAGACTGCTTATTATCAAACCAAACTTCACAAATGTATGAAATTATGGAAGTCCGGCGGAAGGCCATTTAGGCGCCATCCGCTTCTTAATCAAAGCTGGCGAATTATGAAACTGCTCGCGATTCTGATGATTACCGGTTGTCTCTCCGCAAGCGCAGGAGGAGTGGGGCAGACGGTTAGTATTTCAGAGAAGAATATTTCCCTGGAGAAATTGTTCAGGCTCGTTAAAGAGCAAACGGGATATTCGTTTATCTACACAGAAACCCAATCGCAGGCTTTTAAACCCGTGACGATTGATGTAAAAGATGTTACGCTGGAAAGCGCTTTGGGCGCCTGTTTCGCGAATCAGCCCTTTACGTATGCCATTGTAGAAAAAAATATTATTGTCAAAAACATTCCAGCTCATTTTGACCTGGCTGAAGCTGTTAATATTCATATCTCCGGCCGCGTTGTCGATTCTGCAGGGAACGCACTTGTGGGCGCTTCGGTGCATTTGAAGGAAACCAATATGGGCACGAGTACGGCAGCAGATGGCTCGTTTTCTTTAAACATCCCGGCCGACCAGGGCATATTGATCGTTTCATACGTTGATTATGAAACAAAAGAAATTGCCGTTTCCAGGGATCAGCCTTCACTGGTGGTTATTTTAAGAAAAAAAGATAGTGAGCTGAACCAGCTGGTAGTGGTTGGTTATGGTTCGCAAAGGAAAAAAGATATTACCGGCAGCGTGTCCACTCTTTCATCCAAAGATCTCGACAACCGTGGCAACGCTCAGTTTGGTTATGCTATTGAAGGGAAAGCAGCCGGTGTGCAGGTGATAAGGCCCTCGGGGCAGCCCCAGGCGGGATTCTCCATCCGCATCCGGGGAACTTCCACTATTACAGCAGGCAGCGAGCCATTATATATTGTGGATGGTGTGCCAACCGGAAGCACCAGCGAAATTACACCGGCTGATATCGATAATATCACCGTTCTTAAAGATGCTTCGGCTGCCGCCATTTACGGCGCTTCGGGCGCTAACGGCGTGGTATTAATTACTACCAAACGCGGTAAAAATGAAAAGACCAGGGTGAGTTTCGATACCTACCAGGGAAAAGCCAATGTGTGGAAGAAGATCGATGTGCTCAACGCCAGCGAATACAAAGCGCTGATGAATGAAATGGGGCAATCGGTAGACTGGTCGAAATATACTGCCGATAATGTATGGCAGGATAAGGTTTTCAGAACCGCACATTCGCAAAATTATCAGCTTGGCATAACGGGTGGCAATGAAAATACCGGCTTTTATATTTCAGGGTCGTGGCTAAAACAGGAAGGTGTGGTTATCACCAACCAGTTAAACCGCGGAAGTTTTAAAATCAATCTGGATCATAAGGTAAACTCATGGCTCAAAGTAGGTACCAGCGTTAACTACAGCCGGTGGAAAGATATTGATGTAAGTGAAAATGAAAAATACGGGGCCATTATGAGTGTGCTTACCGGCGCTCCAGTAACAGATGTGTTTAATCCGGACGGAACATTTGTCATCCATCCTTTTATACAGGACCTCGAAAATCCTGTGGCCCTCGTGCTTAAGAACAAACATTCATGGATCAATTACCGGTTTAATGGTAATGCATATGCAGAAATATCTTTCCTGCCTTCGTTGAAGCTGAGATCGATGTTCGGTGCAGAACAGCTGAATGGCACTTACCAGGGATGGGTGGATCCTTATACCAGTCGTGAGGGCCGTGGCTTCAAGGGCATCGCCGATCTCAGCAACAGCCAGAGCGGATACTGGATCTCTGAAAATACATTGTCCTATACAAAAACCTTTGCTGAAAAGCATAACCTGACGGTGATCGGCGGATTTATCGTGTCGGAGAAAACAGCAGCCGAATCATCGATTCATGGCACGGGTTTCGGCAGCGATGCCATTCCTAACGTAAGCGGAGCGTCTATTAAAACGAGCAGCGCCGCTTCTGCTACCCGGAAAAATGCATCGGCGCTCAGCAGGATCAACTATTCTTATGACGATCGATACCTGCTCACTGCCAACTTCAGGGCAGATGCTTCTTCCGTATTTAATAACAGCTCCAACGTATGGGGATATTTTCCTTCTTTTTCGGCGGGCTGGAGAATATCAAAAGAGCGTTTCTTCAACACCGACGGTTTGTTTAATGATTTGAAAATAAGAGCAGGCTGGGGCGCCGTGGGTAACGACCAGGTGGGGGATTATGCTTCCTACGGATTGGTTAATGCATCCAGCAATTATATTATCGGTGGAGTGATCGTGCCGGGAACGGCTGCAGGATCGCTTGAAAACAGAAACCTGCAATGGGAAACGACTCATCAGACCGATATCGGTATTGATGCCGCGATCCTCAACAACCGCATTATATTTTCTACCGATTACTACATCAAGCAAACCGTTAACATGCTGCTCGACAGGCCCATTCCCGGTAGCGTAGGCATCCCGGGAAGTACGGCGATCAAGAATGTAGGCAAAATGGAAAACAGGGGATTTGAATTTCAGGCGAGCAGCAGGAACCTGGTGGGAAAATTGAAATGGGGAACCGACTTTAATATTTATTTCAACCGCAGTAAAATCATCAGCCTCGATGGGGGCACCATCAAAATCGGCAATATTTCCGAACGCGGCACGGTGGCTATTGCGGAAGAAAATCACCCGCTGGGATTATTTTATGGATATATCTCCGATGGAGTAGATCCCGCTACGGGAGATATAATATATCGTGATATCGATAAGAGCGGCGACCTGAGCGATGGCGACCAGACCATTATCGGAAACTCCAATCCGAAATATGCATTCGGTATTACCAATAATTTCAGCTATGGCAACTTCACGTTCAGCTTTTTCTTCCAGGGTGTGCAGGGGAATGATATTTTTAATGCAACCCGCATAGAAACGGAAGGACTGATAGATGAATCCAACCAGTCGAAGAAGGTATTGCGCCGTTGGGAAACTCCCGGACAGGTTACTGATATACCCCGTTCAACATATGGCGATAATACCAATTCTCTTATTTCTTCGCGCTTTATCGAGAATGGTTCTTTTGTACGATTGAAATCCACCACACTGGGATATACCTTACCGGAAAATATTACGCGGCGATTAAAGCTGAACCGCTGCTTTCTTTATTTAACGGGCGAAAATATTCTCACGTTCACCAAGTATTCGGGATTTGATCCTGAAGTGAGCCTCTATGGAAACAGCGGCGATTCTGAGAAAAATATCGCACCCGGGATCGATTACGGCACTTATCCGCAATCAAGGGAATTTATTATCGGTTTGAACATCACTTTTTAACCTCGACAAAATGAAAAAGAGAATTCATATTTTATATATATGCCTGCTGGCAGTAGGTTTTTCTTCCTGTAAAAAATTTCTTAGTACAAAACCGGAAACCACGCTGACGACAGGAAATGCATATAATTCGGCGAGCGATATGGAAAATGCAGTAGTGGGCGCATATAATATTTTTTATAAGGAATATTATATATGGGACAATGTATTGCTGGGCGACCTGCGTTCGGATAATGCCTACACCGGCGGAAGTAACGACCAGGCCGTTCTGCCTTACGACCTGCTGACCATTCCCGTGGGAAACAGCCGCATACTCTTCGACTGGCAGCAGTTGTATGAAGGAATAGCCCGGTGCAATATTATTTTGAATAAAATAGGCGATATCACCGATCCGAAGCTGGAAGATGACAGGAGAAAGGAAATTATCGGCGAAGCTAGCTTCCTGAGGGCCTTTCATTATTTTCAGCTGGTAAAAACGTTCGGAGGTGTTCCTATTGAGTTGAATTCCAATTCAGCCGACCCTGCGAAAACCAACTTATCCAGGTCAACAGAAGTGGAAGTGTATGATCAGATCGTGAAGGATCTTGAAGTGGCGGTTGCAAATCTGCCCGACAGCTATGGCGATGATCCTTCTGTAAATAAGGTGAAAGCAACAAAGGGTGCAGCTAATGCCCTGATGGCAAAAATATGGGCGCAACGTCCCGACCGCGATTACAATAAGGTATTGGCTTATTGTAATGCGGTTATCAGCAGTCCTGCAGGCTACCACCTGCTCGATAATTATCCCGATCTTTTTGATGGAAATCATTATACGAATGATGAATCCATCCTGGAAGTGCCATTTATGGCTAATACAGAATTGGCCAATTGGGGTGTTCAATTATATTTAGCACCGGAAGACGGATGGCAGAAATACTGTGTGCCCTCAAAGGACCTGGTGGCATTGTTTGATGACGAGCATGACATGATCCGGAAAAATGCGAACATCATCTTCTATAAGAATCTCGACTGGGCAGACGAGAACTGGAACCCCTGCCAGGATTATGCGGTATATGTACCATTTAATTATAAGCAAAAGCATCCTAACGCGTGGAGCAGTGGTGATCACCAGTACTTGCTTCGCCTCGCCGATATCGTTACTTTGAAAGCAGAGGCACAAAATGAATTGAATGATCTTGAAGGTGCAGCGGCAACGATCAATCTTACGAGGGACAGGGCGCATGTTGCCGAAATTGAAGCCGTATCGAAGGAGCAGATGAAAAAGGCGATATTGGATGAAAGGCGGCTGGAGCTGGCTTTTGAAGGACAGCGCTGGGACGACCTGGTGAGGAATGGTATGGCCATAGACGTGATGAATGCACTGCACGAAGTAAAATATACCTGTGAAGACGGTGTGCAAAGTGCACCTATTCCTATTAATTACAACTGCAACAAAGACAAATTAATTTGCCCTATTCCGCAATTGGAGCGCGACGCGAATCCAAATCTGGCCCAGAATGATGGGTATTGATTGCCGGGAATATTACAGAAGGGAGGAATGAAATCTGCTTAGCGTAGCTGAAGATGTTGATTATTAGGAAACGGCCCGTATTGCTACGGGCCGTTTATTTAAATTTCCGGAAGCGGTGCTTTTGAATTCTGCTAAATTATTTAAGTACTTCCGTCAGTTTTTTTCCTAATTCTTCTCCCCTTACATTTTTTGCGATGATCTTTCCCGAAGGATCGATCAGCAGGTTTTGAGGGATGGCCTGGATGCCATATTGTTTTGCCACTGCATTATTCCAGAATTGAAGGTCGCTTACGTTTGTCCAGGTTAAGCCATCCTTATGAATGGCGCCGAGCCATGCATCTTTTTTGCCCGGCTGATCGAGTGATACGCTCAGTACGGTGAAATTGCGATCCTTGAACTCGTTGAATGCTTTCACCACATTGGGGTTTTCGGCTCTGCAGGGCCCGCACCAGCTGGCCCAGAAATCGAGCAGCACATATTTTCCGCGAAATGATGACAGGGATACCGGCACGTCGGCGGTATCGTTTTGTGTAAAGTCCATCGCAACGGCGCCTATGGCTGTTTTCTTTGCTGTCTGGATCTGCTCGTTGAATGCTTTTCCGGCAGTAGACTGCTGAACGGTGGCAGGCAGGCGCTTATATAGCGGTTCCACCTTCGCCGGATCGATGCTGTAGCCTGCATATTTCTGCAGCACATATAATGCGATGGGAGATTTGGGATTTTCGTTGATCAGGGGCGCGTACACTTTCTCGTTAACTTCTTCATTAATCTTGTCCATTTCGTCTTCTATGCGCTGCATTCCCTCCTTGTCGCCGGCCTTCCGGTATTCGTAATATTTTTCTCCCAGCGCATCCGATTTTTCATCGAACGGTTTTTGCTTTTCCTGCAGGACGACATATGCTTCGTTCGATTTGGAACCTTTGACCTTTGCAAACCGGAGTGAATCTTTTATATCGATTTTTATCACTCCCGGCTCCGCAAAAAATTCCATGCGCTCAAAGCGGGGTTTTTCGTTTTCTGCTGCGCTGAAGCGGAATGTAATATAAGCGAGGGTGGGTTCGCTGATAGGCTTTTCGAACATAAACTGTGTGCCGGTAGGCTGTACACTGTCCCTGACCGTCTGACCGCCTTCGCGATAAGACAAATAAATCTTTTCCACTTTGTCGTGAAGCTGGAAGCTGCCTTCTATTTTTACTTTTCCGGCATTTGGTATAAATGCCAGTGTACATACGGACAGCGCCAGGATAATCAAATTTCGCATTGTATTTTTTTATGGTTATCAAATGTAGGTACGAAGCTACAAGGTTTCCAGCTTATCGACGAGATCCTGCGCCAGTTTTTGAATTTTAGAAGTAGAGGCGTCCGCGAGTTGCCGCGCTTTGCGTGCGGCCCGCAGGCCTTCATCCTTCCGGTCTAATTCATAACAGATCAGTCCAAGCGTGGATTGGTTGGAATAGTTTTCCGGCGCCAGGGAAACGGCTTTTCTGGCCATTTGGAGGGCCACGTTCAGCACTTTTGGATCTGCTCCTTTCTTGCAGGCGCGCCGCGCTATAAAGCTTAGATCGTCATCATTGTTACGGATAGCGCCTTCCATTGCGGCATTGGCCACGTGAACAAACGAGTCGACCCGGTTGTAGTGCAAATAATATTCCATTTCAGCCATAGCGGCATCACGTTTTGCGTTTTTATCCGAACTATTACGAACCTCGCTGAGCTTTTTTAGAAAAAGGTCGGGTTTGTTTTCCGACATCAAGCGATACATTTCCGCACTGCGTATACGACTCAAATGTTTTTGTACGGCATCTTTACCTGCGATGCTTTCATAATACGCCTGATTTGCCAGGAAGAATTGGCCAAGACGGTCGCTCTCACCCTGCGACATCTTATCGATAACTTCCCAGCCCAGTGGTGTTTTTAGTTCTTTATCCGTGATCTTCTCCAGCAATGCTGTTCTTACCTTCCAATATTCATCCCTGTTCACTTTCAGCAACGCAAGCGCATAGTTTGCCAGCAGATCATCGGAGCGATCGCTATTATCATATCTTTTTTTGAGATCGGTGAAATTGTTTGAGCTGAGGGCTTTCCTGCCTTCATTCAGGAATTCCCCTGCCGGCATCAACGATGCTGTTCTGTGTATGAGCTCACCTTTTGCGTTCACAAAGAGGTAGGTCGGGAATGAGGCCACTTTGAACTTTTCGCGAAGGCCCACGCCCTCACCTTTTTCCATATCTATTTTCAGGTTGATAAAATGAGCATTGTAATATTGGAAAATAGAATCGACGGTGAAAACGGTCTGATCCATCACTTTACAGGGTGCGCACCAGGAAGTATAGCAATCGATAAAGATGAGTTTGCCACTCTTTGCGGAAGAGTCAAGTGCTTCAGCAAAAGACAGGTTGTGAAATTTTATCCTGATCTCATCCTGCGCATGAAGCACAGGATGAGAGAAAATCAATGACAGGAATAATATTGTTTGTGTAAGTTGTTTCATGTAATTAACGTGTGTCAGTATCCCGGGTTTTGTTCCACGATGCCGTTAGAGAGTTTTACCGTATTGTAGGGCAGCGGAAGCACATATTTTGTTTCGTTGGTTACGCTGGATTTGAAATCAGAAACGGTCAGGTCGCCTTCAGAAGCATATCTTACAAGGTCATACCATTCTTCTCCTGATTCGCAACCCAGCTCAAGTATCTTTTCAACACGGATCTTTTCGAGCACATCGGCTTTTGTAGTTACGGCGATATCCGGCATTTCAACTCTTTGCCTGATCACGTTAACTGCATCCACTGCATCCTGCAGATCGCTGTTGCTTCTTGACAATGCCTCTGCAAGGATAAGATAGACCTCATCGAGGCGCAGAAAATATTCGGTGTCGGCAGTAAGCGTCTGGCCATTAAATATGGTACCGTTGAATTTCTTATTGCGCAAAGCTCCGGTGGTTGTCGTTGTTAGGGCTGCGGTGTCGCGGTTGTCTCCGGCAAGGATTTGTTTGTAATATGGAGAGGGCAAAAAATAGGCGCGGAACATGAACGCTTTATTGTTGCGATCATTTTTTTCGTCATAGGGTAATTGAAAGAGCACTTCTTTTGGGTCTACGATCTTTTTAAAAAAGATGGTACTAAAGGTGGTTTCCAAATGGAATTTGCCAGATTCGATTACCTGCTTTGCTAATGTGGCTGCCTCCTCATATTTTTTTTCGTACAACAACACTTTGGCCTTTAGTCCCATGGCTGCTTCGGCTGACGCGTATAAGGTGTTAGTAAACGAAGCGCAATGCGCAATTGCATAATCGAGATCGGCATTAATGAAGTCATATACGGCCTGCACCGCGGCGCGGGGCTCCGGTGAGGCATCTTTGATGGGATGATCCTTGATTACGACGCCATACTTTGAACTGACATCAAAGAAATACCCATGTAAGCGAAGGAGATAGAAATGAGATAAGGCTCTTAAAAATCGCGCCTCACCAATGATCTGTTCCTTACGGGGATCGTCGCTTTGTATTAACGGTGTTTTCTCAATAATATGATTCGCGTTGTTGATAACGGAATACAGTGTGGTATATATCAAATCAACGTAATAGCTATCGGAAGGCACTTCGTTGTTATAGAAGGCAGCCTCATCGGGGCCCGCAAATGAGCCAGGCACCATAGTGAGCCCACGCATTGCAGTCAACCCAGGGTTGTAGGAGAGTATCGCGCTATTGGTTTTCAGAATACCATAGGTTCCATAAAGCACGGTCTGCGCCTGCTTAACGTTTGTGATAGCCTGATCTTCTGATAGCTGGTTGACGGGTTCAATATTGTTTACATCTATAAGTTTATTGCAGGAAAGCAGTGTAGCGCCCACGAGGCAAAACAAAAGCCATCTGCCTATACTAAAATTCATAACTCAGTTTTTAAAAGTTAACATTAAGACCCAGTGTAAGTGTTTTTGTTTGCGGATAGATATTCGTATCCATACCCTGTGAGAAATTGCTGGTGGGTGCTGTATTTATTTCTGGATCGAATCCTTTATAACCGGTGAATGTATAAATATTAGTCATTGATATAAATGCCCTAATATTTTTTACATATATTTTTCTCAGAAAATTGTCACTGAAAAGGTAGCTCAGCTGAACATTTTTTATTTTGAAATAGGAGGCATTTTCAATAAAAAAATCTGAATCGCGACCGTTGTCATTTGGGTCATCCAGCACTACGCGTGGCAACGAGGCGGAAGGATTGTCGACCGTCCAGCTCTGGAGTATTTCTTTAGAGTAGTTGCTATTGCCATTTGTAAAAATGAGCAGGTTTTTACGGCCGGAATTGTAAAGGTAATTACCTGCGGC
>JBGAJL010000081.1:0-19639 GCA_044224935.1 Flavitalea sp. | reverse complement strand
GACCCCGGGCAGGTTTGTGAAGGGCCCAGGATGGAAACAAACAGATTAGGTGAATAGTTCTTAATTTCCACCTTCAACCAATCACCATTATATGGACTTTTTTAAAAATGTCGATTTAGAATCTTTACCTAAGAAAAAATATATTGTCATCAAGTATATTCTTGATCATGCTGATGAAATCGTGTTGATGAACACAACGGATCTTGCCGAGAAACTTAATGTAGACCCGGTTACTATTATTAAAGCCTGTCAGAGCATCGGATTAAAAGGCTTTCATGACCTTAAGAAAAAATTAAAGATAAGCAAGAGGGTGCTTAACCAGCAGACCCCGATAGATAAATTTTTAAGTGAATTTGAAATAAATACCACTGCAGAGGAGGCGATCAGGAATGCGTTGTCACGCGATCTGCAGATGCTGACAAGAACGATAGAAAAAGCATCGTTTGATAAAATCATTCAAACATGCGAAGAGATTATTAAATCTCAGCAAACTTATATCATAGGCTTGGGATATATCGGGAATGTAGCGAATTACTTATTGAGCCTTATCCGTTCGCACATCCCGCAGGTTCATGCCATTACAGAATACAATGGCATGCTCTTCGATTACATGTGCCATTTTAAAAAAGGTGATGTGGTCATTGCAATCGGCTTCGATAATTGCCAGAATCAAACGATCAAGGCATTTAAAAAAGCAAAGGAAAGAGGCGCAACGACAATAGTGCTTACCGACAGCGAATTTTCGCCATTGTGTAAATACAGCAAAATTGAGCTGCTTGTGCATACGGCACCGAACTATTTCTTAAGCCCGTTAATAGGCGCGTTCAGTTTATGCAACGCCATCCTGCATTGCATAGTGGAAATGACAAAACCAGAGTCGACAAGAAGATCAACTGCATATAAAAAATTACTGCATGAAGAAAAAGTATATTACCAAGGTTAGCTTTTCGATCCTTGCTTCCCTGTGCTCACTGGCGGATCTTAAAGCTCAGCATCCTACTGAAAATGGCCAGTTTGCACCGATAGCAGGTATCGACAACTTTGTATATGCTTTCATGGCAGAAACCAACGTACCCGGCCTCTCGCTCGCAATTACAAGAAATGAAAAGATCGTTTACCTCAAAGGATATGGCTACGCAGACCGCGAAGGAAATGAGAAGATCACACCGGCAAGCCTTTTCCGGATAGCGAGTATTTCCAAACCGCTTACTTCAGTTGCAATAATGAAACTGGTCGAAGAGAAAAAATTATCACTCGACGACAAAGTATTCGGACCCAAAGGCCTGTTAAAAACTACATACGGCAAACAACCTTATAAAAAAGAGATCACCGATATAACCGTAAGGCACCTGCTCCAGCATTTGGCAGGTGGATGGGGAAACAAGAGAAACGATCCTATGTTTACCGACCCTGCCCGCCCGCAGGCTGAATTGATATCCTTCACGCTCGATTCATTTTCCCTCGAACACGCTCCTGGCACTAATTACGATTATTCCAATTTCGGCTATTGTGTTTTGGGCAGGATCATTGAAAAAATTACAGGCCGGCATTATGAAGATTATGTAAAAACAACCATCCTGCAGCCTTGCGGAATAACCGATATGCTCGTTGGCGGCAACAGGCTCGAAGACAGGAAAAATAATGAAGTAAAGTATTATGGCCGGGGAAATGAAGATCCATATAAATACAATATCGAAAGAATGGACTCCCATGGCGGATGGCTGGCCACTGCCGGCGATCTTGTAAAATTGCTGGCGCATGTAGATGGAGGCACAAACGTTAAAGACATCCTCAGCCTGGCACTATTGTTTGTATTACAGCGCCCACCAGTTTCACAACAACCCATTGCTTGCCTGCGGTTGGGGAGTTGATTCATTAAATAACTGGCAACATAATGGATCGCTTCCGGGAACACGCACTGAATTGAGAAAAAGATCAAACGGTTACGGATATGCGATATTAATAAATACGAGAAGTTCTGATAAATCATTCGTGCAGGGATTAAAAAAAATGATCAAAAAGATCCAGCAGGTTGAAATTTATACTGAAGCAAACGCACCAGCTTTGCCAGGCTACAAACCCGCCACCTTCGCCGATGCAGACCGGTTGGCTAAAATGAAACCCATATTCCCCATAATCGATAGTATTTATAAAGACTATGCCATTCGAAATAATATACCGGGTATTGCTTTTGGAATCGTAGCTGGCAATGAGCCGGTATATTCCGGTGCGTATGGCTATAGCGATGTTGAACGGAAAATTCCGGTTACTGTTTCGTCAGTGTACAGAATAGCGTCAATGACAAAAAGCTTTACAGGCATGGCTATTCTTAAACTGCGCGATGAAGGCAAATTAAATCTCGACGATCCTGTATATAAATATATTCCCGAGGCCAGGCAAATACAGCCATTAACCGATGATTCGCCGCCCATTACCATTCGCAATCTAATGACCCACTCGGCCGGATTTCCCGAAGATAATCCCTGGGGAGACAGGCAATTGCAAAGGACCGACGAGCAACTTATTCAATTCATAGAAAAAGGTGTCTCGCTTTCCAATACCCCGGGGCTTGCATATGAATACAGTAATTTGGGATTCGCGATGCTTGGCAATATTATCACCAAAGCGTCCGGCCAGCATTATGAAAAATATATCACTGAAAATATTCTTCGCCCGCTTGGAATGAATAACACCTACTGGGAATATTCAGACGTACCAACTGATTTACTGGTTAACGGTTACAGGTTGATAGGCAGTAAATGGATGAAGGAAAAAATGCTGCATAGCGGTGCTTACGGGGCTATGGGCGGATTGCTCACTTCCATTGAAGATTTCAGCAAATACATGAGCCTGCATATTTCAGCATGGCCCCCGCGTACGGGCGCTGATAACGGCATTATTAAAAGGAGTTCCGTGCGCGAAATGCACCTGCCTGAAAAGCTAAGCGGCTATAACCCGAATGCAAAAAATATTTTTGGTGAAGTTTGCCCTACAATACAATCATATAATTCCGGGCTTGGCTGGGTCAAAAACTGCTCAGGAAAAGAATATATCGGTCATAGCGGCGGGCTGCCCGGCTTTGGAAGCCACTGGTCATTTTTACCCCAATACGGAATAGGCATAGTCACATTCTGCAATCTCACCTATGCAGCGACTTCATCGCTTAATAACAGGATGCTGGATACCCTGATTTCATTAGCAGGCCTTAAGTCCCGTGAATTACCTGTATCCACTATTTTAAACGAGCGAAAAGATCAATTAGTCAAATTGCTACCCGGGTGGAAAAACGCAGAAACAAGTGGCATATTCAGCGAGAATTTCTTTTCCGACTACTTTATCGATTCACTGAGAAAAGAAGCACAGACATTATTTAATAAAGCAGGAAGAATCATCCGGATCGGAGAGATGGTCCCTGACAACCAGCTGCGTGGTAATTTTATCATAGAAGGCGAGAACACAGACATTTTCATCCGTTTTACATTATCTCCCGAAAACCCGGCCTTAATTCAACAATATATTATTCGAGAGCAATCCAAGGAGAATACCAATTACAGCAGGTACAGATTAAAAACCATCAATAAAATTGAAGACTACAAAGAGCTGGTGAAAGCAAATAAAAAGCATGAACTTATCGCATTGGATAAATTTATCCCGGGTATTACGCTCGATGTCAGGTATGCAACCAACAACAACTTAATGAAAAGGCCTGTGTATAATAAAAGCGCGGCTTACCTGATCCGCCCGGCCGCCGAATCACTGAAAACAATACAAAAAGAATTAAATGCGATGGGTTACAGCCTTAAAATATTTGACGGTTACCGGCCTTATTCTGTCACGGTGGTGTTTTATGAAAAATTCCACGATACAACATTCGTTGCTTCTCCTTATACCGGTTCAAGGCATAACCGCGGCTGCGCAGTGGACCTGACGCTAATTGACCTGGCAACAGGTAAAGAGCTCGAAATGCCAACACCATATGACAGCTTTACAAAAGCGGCGCATTCCGAATATAAAGACCTCTCTCCTCTGGCACTTAAGAACCGCGAACTATTAAAAAAAATGATGCTCAGGCACGGGTTTTTAATTTATCCGGATGAATGGTGGCATTATGATTTTGCAGGCTGGCAACAATTTCCGGTAATGGATATTCCATTCGAGATGCTTCACTAAAAGAAGTTATGAGTAATACCTTCAAACCCTCGCTGGGACTGCTGGACGCAACTATGATAGTCGCCGGCAGCATGATTGGCTCGGGTATATTTATCGTAAGCGCCGATATCACAAGAAATGTGGGAAGCCCCGGAATCATTCTTGGCGTTTGGTTTCTTGCCGGTATCATGACAATTATCGTTGCCGTGAGTTACGGTGAATTAAGCGGAATGTTCCCCAAAGCCGGGGGACAATATGTTTACCTGAAGGAAGCTTATAACCCCCTTACAGGTTTTTTATTCGGGTGGAGTTTTTTTACTATCATACAAACGGCAACCATCGCGGCCGTAGCCGTAGCTTTCGCAAAATTCACAGCCTATATTATTCCTTATTTCAACGAGGATCACCTTGTCTTCCACTCTGATTATTTTATCATATCTCGGGCACAGGCGCTCGCTGTCGGCATAATCATCCTGCTTACATTTATCAATACAAAAGGAATTAAAGCAGCGAAACTCCTTCAAACAACATTTACGCTTACAAAATTATTAAGCCTGTTCGGTTTAATCATCGCCGGGTTATTGACTGCCAATTCCGGGATATGGAAAGCCAACTGGGAAAATGGATGGGCTATTCAAAAAATAAGCACTGATGGATTAATAACAGATTACGCTGCATTTGCCGCACCTGGCGCAATTGCCGCCGCAATGGTCGGGTCAATATTCAGTGCAGATTCCTGGAATAATGTAACATTCATTGCTTCGGAAATTAAAAACCCCAGGAAAAATATCGGGATGAGTCTTTTTTTAGGAACACTCATCGTAACGGTAATATATATTCTCGCCAATATAATGTACCTGTCCGTTTTATCGTTGCAGCAAATTGCCGGTGCAGACAAAGACCGTGTTGCGGCAGAGGCAGCACAGGCCATTTTTGGCAGGCCCGGCACTGTTATCATTGCCTTGATGATCATGGTGTCCACGTTCGGATGCAATAATGGCCTGATTCTCGCGGGTGCCCGTGTATATTATACCATGGCTAAAGACGGTATATTTTTTCAAAGAGCCGGCAAATTAAACCGTGACGGTGTTCCTTCATTTTCACTATGGGTACAATGCGGCGCTGCATGTTTATGGTGCATAAGCGGCAAATACGGCGATTTATTGGATATGATATCGTTCACCGTAGTGTTATTTTATGTTATTACGGTAGCAGGCATATTCGTTCTCAGGAAAAGGCGACCGGAAATAGAAAGGCCATATAAAACTTTTGGATACCCGGTTTTGCCGGCTGCCTATATTATTATGGGAGTATGCTTTTGCATCCTGCTCGTCATATTCAAACCGCAGTTCACCTGGCCCGGCATGGTCATCACCTTACTTGGAATACCTGTTTATTATAGTATTATAAGAAAGAAATGACACTGATATCTTGTATTTATTTAAAATCAGTACTGACACGGATATTCCTGAACCTCACTACATCGCCGTGGCCAAGGAAGCCAATGTGACCCGTTGTTCGCCTGAGCCCCGGATGATCCTTTCCATCCAGGGTTCCGTTCCTGCTCGCTTCCGCAATGTCACCATCAAGGATAGTGGTGCCATTCAACACGACCTTAATCCTGTTCCCTTTTGCAGTAATCTCTTCCGAGTTCCATTCGCCAACCGGCTTCAGGTAACCACGCTTCGCCGGAATGACTCCATACACCGAACCATGATACTGATACTCGTGCAGGTTTTTGTAAATATCAGCGCCGTCGTCGAGTATCTGGATTTCCATTCCCACATAAGCAGCATCTCCTTCGAGAGGCGCACGAATACCGACGCCGTTATTGCCTCCGGGTGTTAGCTGGAAGTCGAACCGGAACACGAAGTCACTGTATTCATCTTTTGTGTACAGGTTTCCTACCACTCCATGTTGCGGTTTCACCACCATGTTGCCATCTTCAATCACATAACCGCTGGTGTTGCCCACCCATTCGTGCATATTTGTGCCATCAAACAGCACTTTAAAGCCTGCTTTCTTCTCCTCATCACTAAGGGTAAAGGGCTTCGGCCGCGGGATTTCGCGGATGTACAGGTCGCGATAGGCCACGTAGGTGCCGTGGGCCTGCAGTTCGATCTGTTCTTCCGGAAAAATGGGAAGCTTGCGGTCCCAGTAATTTTCCAATGTTACGTTGTCCACTACAATCTCGCCGTTAAGGTACACCGTCACACGGTCGCCTTTCATAATGATGTGAAAGCTGTTCCATTCGCCAATGGCGTTATCGGCCAGCTTAGACGGTTTGCTTTCATGTGACTGGTTGTTGTATAGTCCGCCCGAGCCCACCTGCGCGCCTACGTCCACACGGGAAGTGTCCCATATTTGTACCTGCGGCGTACCTCTCAGGTAGATACCCGCGTCGCCCTGGCTGGTGATCTTCCAGTCGACGAACATTTCAAAGTCGCCATACTTCTTAATGGTGCAGAGATTGTCGCCCTTACCGCTGAACACCAGCTCACCGTCTTTCACATACCAGCCGGTGCGCATGCGTTCGTCGGCTTTGGCCTGTTCTTTTGCGAGTGTTTTCGCGTCCATTTTGGCGCGTTCAACCGGATTGGCCACAAGTCCCTTCCATCCGCTCAGATCTTTCCCGTTGAACAATGAAACAAATCCTTCACCTGTAGGAAGTTCGGCAAGATGTTTCCGAATCGCCTGCCTTTCATAGTCTGCGTCGGAACCTTGCAGCAGGGGCATGGTCCTTTCTAACAATGAGCGCACTTTCTCACCATACCAGCCACTGTTGGATAAGGCGATCTGCCTCACTGCGTCGGCAGCATCGTGCTGCAATTGCGGATCGTTCAGGTAATTTCCGGCAAACATCAATGCAGGGAAAGTTTTGCATTCGGCCACCTGATCAAGAACAAGCTCTTTCTGCCGATTTGTAGTTGCAATGGCCATGGCGTTGCGAAGCATTAGCAATTGTTCATCGGCAGGCAGGCTTAGCTTTCCTGCAAGCCGTATATAAGCGGATAAGGCGCGATCCTGGTAATCGCGGCCGGCAGATTTCCGGGCGATGTTCAGCAGGGGCAATGCCGCAGCAGGGTCTGTGCTTGCAGCCAGCGCTTCAACCACGGCCCGCCTGGTGTTTTCGTCGCCAGTGTCAAACCTGCCGGTGAGCAATTGCAGGGCAGGCTTGCCACCGATGCCCGATAGCACCGGGAAGAAAAGCGATTGTTTACCGGGAGCGTTGTTCATCTGGTCGCCAATAAGCGCCACCCGCTGAACAGGATCGTTCACTTCATTCACTGCGGCAACGATAGCTGACTGGGTGTTACTGATTTCCCCGGGATTGGATGCTGCAGTCAGCAGCTTGAAGAGTTGCGGCAGGTTCTCCTGGCCGACGATATTTGCCAGTCCGGAAAAAACAGCTTTGCGTACGATAGGGTCGTTATTATTGGCAAGGGATAATACATTACCGACCGCTTCATGAGCGCCTCTTGCGGCAAGTACGTCGACCAGCGAAGCCTTCGCCTGCGCAGAGCCCGCGCCCGGTAATGCCTCGCTAACCTGCCTGGCCACATCATTGCCCTTCATTACAAGCAGCGACTGGCGGATGGCAGACGCCTGTGTAGTATCTGCTGTTTTCAGGAGATCCAACAAATCGGTAAGCACATCCTGCTGGCCAATCTGTTCCGCTGCTTTAATAGCAGCCAGCGACACGGCTTCATTTTTATTTTTAAGTGCAAGCCGCACCGCCGGCAAAGCGGTCTTTGCATGCGTGTTGCCCAGCATGGTGATGATTTCTGCTTTCACAGGGGCCGGAGCCGCGGACAATCGCTTTAACCAAAGCCCGATGCTGGCATCCGAGGTGAATTTTTCCGCGTAGCTCAATGCTGCTTTGCGGTATTTGAAATCTTTGTCGTTGGTGGCGGCAATCAGCAGGGGCACACTCTTTTCTCCTCTTATTTCTGTAAGCAGCGCCAACGCAGCCGCACGGGTATGCAGTTGCCCCGGTTTCGTGCATTTTTTCAGGAGCTCCATCGCTATTTTATCGGCTGCCAATGATGAGCCGGCTGCGAGCTGATGTGCATATTGCAAATACGCGGCGGTAGCGAGAGTACTGTCAAAGGTGTAACCGCTTTTACCTGCAGCGGCAGCGAGCGTTGCTGCCGAAGAGGGGTCGGCTATGTTGGCGAGCGCATACAGCGCCACTTTGCGCAGTGCAAAATCCGGATCATTCGCCAGTGCCAGGATATGGCTGTTTGCCGGTGCGTAACGCGTGTCGCCAAGTGCTTCCACCAGTGTGATGCGATTCTTTCCCGACGCCTGCAGCAAACCGTCGAGCAAAGCTTTATTTGCAGCATCCGAGTGTATTCTCACCAGTGCCCTGGCAGCAGGCTCGCATAATCGTTGATCGGAGAGATAAGCCTGCAATGCTGGCACCGCTTTATCGTTGCCGGTTATTTCGAGCTGGCGGATGAGAAAAGCCTTATTCTCATCGTCGCCAGTCTTCGCAAGTGCCTGCACGTATGCATCAGCGCACCGGTCCCTGAGCGACTGGTTGCCTTTCCCGGTGGCGTAGTAAGAAAAGCTATTGATTGCGTATTCCGTTTTGGTGTTGTCTCTCTTTCCAGGCGCCGCAAGGGCCGAGCTCATTTGCACCAGTCCGTCGGCTCCGAGGGCTTCCATTTGATGCATCATAGCCGCCAGCTGCACCGGGTCGCCGGCTGGCATTTTTGCCAGGATATCGGCAATCCGTGTGGAGGTTGTACGTTGGTCGGTTTGAGCCTGCAGGTTACCAATAAGAAAGGAGATCAGCAGAAAGAAGGCAATCAAAAGCTTTTTCATGAAGTCTGAATATTATATGCTTATCAGGATGCGAACGATAAATAATTACGTGAATCAAATTGTCCAGGGGCCGCGCATGGGCTTAAAGATGAGCGCATTTGCCTCGTCGTCGTTGACGAAGGTCTGGGTTTCGGGATTGAAATGCAGTGAGCGCCCCAACTGCAGAGCAATCTTTCCCATGTTCACCAGCGTGCAGGAGCGGTGACCGTTCTGCTCGTTCAGCGCAAACTTCTGCCTGTTTTTTACCGCCTCGATAAAGTCGGTCACCTGCGGCTCAGGATCAGGAAATTGCAGCAGCTTCTTTTCAAGATCCGGGATAGTTGAGCGGAAGCCCGGGTACAGCTTGCCTTTCGGCCCTTCGATGTAAGCGGCTTCAGTGTCGGCGCCTTCGCCGTCCAGGATGATCTGGCATCCGTCGGCATAAGTGTAGGTGATGCGGCGCCAGGTGCCCACGGCGTCGGGGTGCTGCTGTGGCGCGTCGACTTCCACCGATACGGGACTGGTGTCGTCTTTGTCGAGAAAATATTGCACCGGATCTATATAGTGCTGCCCCATGTCTCCCAGGCCACCACCATCATAGTCCCAATAACCGCGGAAGGTCTGGTGCACACGGTGCGGGTTGTAGGGTTTATAGGGTGCCGGTCCGAGCCACATATCATAGTCGAGCTCGGGCGGTACGGGCATTTGTTCGAGGTTTGTTTTTCCCACCCAGTAAAATTTCCAGTTGAAGCCGGTGTGCTTTCCGATGGTCACCTTCAGCGGCCATCCGAGCAGGCCGCTTTCGACCAGCTTCTTAATGGGTTTGACTGTCGTGCCCATCCCATAAAAAATATCGCTGAAGCGGAACCAGGTGTTCAGCCTGAATATTCTTCCATACTGCTGCACGGCCTCGGCAAGCCGTTTACCTTCGCCAATCGTAGCGGTCATCGGCTTTTCGCACCAGACGTCCTTGCCGGCGCGCACCGCGTCGGCGGCGATGATGCCATGCCAGTGCGGTGGTGTTGCGATGTGCACGATGTCCACTTCCGGCATGCGGATCAGCTCACGGTAATCCCCAAACGCTTTTGTTCCTTTCTCCAGTTTTGCCAGTGTGCTGGACAGATGATTACGATCGACGTCGCAGATCGCCACAACGCGTGTGCCCCCATAGGCAATATGGCCCTGGCCCATTCCGCCAACACCGATGATGCCTTTGGTAAGCTGGTCGCTGGGTGGAATAAAGCCCCTTCCCAACACATGCCTGGGAACTATGGTGAAAGCTGCGGCCGCTCCAAGTGTATTTTTAAGAAAGGCCCTTCGGGAGTTTTGCTTCGATTGCATGTAATTGATACAATATTATGGATGGTGAATAGAATTCTGATTCTTTCGTGATCGCAGCGGGTTTTCAAATATAAGACCCATTGCAATAGCTACCAACCGCCGGCGCATTAAAGTTATTCGCGATACGCAGGAAGCCCGGCTCTCAATATAAAAAATCAGCAAGAAATCACAAACTGTCATAACCGTTCTTAAACCTGGTTAATTTGAAAGAAGCAGCTCTTTTATTTACTGATGTGCATTAATTGATATTTTTTCGGACACATACCTGCTATGGCCTTAAACTGTGCGTTGAAATTGGAAAGATTCTGGAACCCACTCTCATAGCATACACTGGCTACCGTCATTTCTTCTTTCATAAGAAGTTTACAGGCATAACCTATTTTTAATTCAATTAAAAACCGGGAGAAGGATTTTCGCGTCCTGTTTTTAAAATACCTGCTGAACGCGGTGGGGCTCATACTGGCAATGGAAGCCACTTTTACAAGACTGATGTCATCCTGAAAATGGTTCATGATGTATTCGTATACATTATTCAATCGCTCCGACGCCGCATCAGCGAAGGAATTGACAAATCCCTCGCTTGCCAGATCCGTCAGGTCATCGGATTCTGCGATCGCATTTAATACGGATAACAGCAATACTATTTTCGTTGCGCCGGTGGCATGTTCCATCTGCAGCATCAGCGAGGCAACCTCGTCTCTCGTTTTGCCATTAATTTTAATCCCGCGGTGAGACCGGTCGAGGATCCGCTTTATTGCCTCCATCTCGGGAATATTAAAAAAATCATTTCCGGAGAAATCATCCAGAAAATGAAGCACCAGCGCTTTTGATTTGCTGAAAGTGTGCAATTCATCATTGCGCCATGTATGCGGAAGATTTTTTCCGATAAATACCAGATCGCCATCGTAGAACCGGTCGATATTATCGCCCACCAGCCGGCTTCCGCTACTTTCCAGGATTAACGTAAGCTCATATTGATCATGAAAATGCCAGATACCCGGAAACTTTTCTTTATAAACAAAACGGCTGACCGAGAAAGATGATTTTTGAGGAGCTTTAACCTTAATCAGAAGCGGCTGCATGCAGGGTTTTTAAGTCAAGATAGGTTAAATAAATATCGCGATCCCGTTTACCGGCTATTATTCTATTCTTTCGCAAACACAATACAGGCAAGCCCCGCTATATAGCAAAAAAACATTCCAAAAATAAACCAGGATGTTTTCGCAGGTGCATTTCGGAATTCTTTCCAGACAAAGACGCCCCATATTGCTGCGACCATTGCATTGCCCTGGCCGAGACCGAACGAAATGGCAAATCCTGCTTTACCTGCCGAAAGTATACTCAACACCAACCCGGTTCCCCAGATGATCCCTCCCAGCATACCCATTAGGTGATTTTTCATATTGCCTTTGCGATAATCGCTCCATGTTAATGAATGTCCCTGTATGGGTTTCTTCATGATTATGGGATTGAAGAGAAGATTACTAATCAGCACTCCGCCTGCAAAACAGATTACAGCAGCATAGGGACCCATCCTGCCACTTTCCGGGAATTGAAAATCCGTATACATAGCAGCAGAAATAAACCGGTAAAAAAATCCAAAAAGAAGACCTGCGGCCAACGAAAACAGGAGGCCCTTTGTGGTGATCTTTTGCTGCTGCATCAGCTTCCGGTATGACAAAGCAGAAAACACAATTGCCATAACGATAAGAGCAGTTCCGGTCAGGAGAAGTGCAGCGTTATCCACCGGCCGGGCAATATAGTTGATCAGCACGCCCAACACGAGGCCGAATCCCGCGGCCACCGGGAAAGCGACCGCAATACCGGCCAGTGCGATGGCCGCCACAAATAAAATATTTGCCGCGTTGAAAATTACGCCTCCCAGCAGCGCTGACAACACCGAATAACTATCTGCCTGCGCCAGATCAGTGAGCACCGGGTTCCCGCTTGCGCCTGATGAACCCAGCGTTAAGCCGAACAGGAGAGCGCTCAAAGCTATGCCCCATACATAATCCCAATAAAAAAGCTCAAACCGCCATCCGGGATCGGTGAGTTTTTGAGTATTCGGCCAGGAGCCCCAGCATAACATGGTAATAACCGACACGACAACGGCTACAGAATATGATTCGATGATAAACATAAGCGGTTAATAAGGTCAATTAAATATAAATAATTGCTGAAAAGACGTATGGGAACCGTCTTTTTAAACGGATCTCCGACAAATCATACAACCCGGTTTTTCAACGCTTCTCCCTGAAGAGCGCGCAGCGCTTCCAACGCAGCCATTCGTTGCAGTTGTGGCACGCTCTTCTCGCTGTACCAGGCCGTATGGGAAGTAAGAACCGCCTGTTTGCATTTCCACAGCGGATGCTGAGGGGGAAGGGGCTCTTCCTCGAATACATCCAGGCCGGCAATCACTCTCTCCTCCTGGAGCGCCTTTGTCAGTGCAGCCGTATCGATAAGTCCTCCCCGGGAAGTGTTTATGATAATGGCATTCCGTTTCATACGTGAAATTGTCCGTTCGTTTATAATATGTTTCGTCGCCGCATTTAACGGAAGATGAAGTGAGATGATGTCTGCTTCGGTCAGAAGCTGTTCCAATGGCATAGCTTCAACACCAGCTTTAAGCATTTCGTCGGCAGACACATTTGGATCGAATGCAGCGGTCCTGAATCCGAAGGGTTTCATGCGCTTCAACACCTCCCTGGCGATCCGGCCAAAGCCGATCGTGGCGGCCAGCATGTCGGAAAAAGCGGGCATAGGTCTTGGAGGAGTAATTTTCCAAATACCCTGCTTCATCCGGTCGCCTGTTTCGATAATCTGCCGGCCGATCGTAAGCGTGAGCGCAACAGTGTGGTCCGCCACCTCCTGAATACAATAATCGGGAACATTACACACCGGGATCCCTTTTTGACGCGCCGCTTCCAAATCGATATTATCCGTTCCTATTCCATATCTTACAATAACGCGGCATTTTTCGAGGTTCGCCATCACTTTACCGGTAACCGGCGCCCATTGTACAAGCAACGCGTCTGCACCTGCGGCATGCCGGATGACGTCTTCTTCGGTAATGCATTTAGCTCCCTGTACTTCGTACCCGGCCTCGTTCAGCATCTTCGTTTCCTGCTCGATACCGGGAAATCCATAATCCGTAATCAAAACTTTGCCTTTCTTCATAACGTATAGCAGCCTTAAAAAATTAAACTTCTGTTTGCCTCCGGCTAATCTTTACCATTCGTCTTCGCTCATTACCAGCACCGATTTAATATGGCCATCTTTTGCCTCTTTCATATTCTGGAAAGCCTTGACGCCATCATCGAGCGAAAAATAATCCACCCATGACCCAACGTCCACCTGCCTGGACATAATAAGCTCAAGCGCATCTTCCATGTCTTTGCGAAGCGCAGCGTAGCTTCCCAGTACCTGCTTTTCTCCCAGCACGATATCATAGCTGTCGAATGAACTGGAGTTTTGATAAAGACCAATGATGGCCAGGGCGCCTCCCTTGCGCAGCACTTTAAATCCCAGGATATTTGTATCGGCCGATCCTACCGCGTCCACAACAAGATCGATCCCATCTTCCCCTGCTATTTCATTAAGAGTAGCATCCACATCGCATTTGGCAGGATTAATAATATGCAGCGCGCCGAGCGCTTTAGCCACCGCCAGCCTTTCATCACGTATATCGGCAACGATCGTGTTTGCATTTCTCTTTACCTGGAAGGCCTGCTGGGCCATCAGGCCAATAGGTCCGGCACCTATGATAAATACGTTACGTAAAGGCAAATGATTGGTAAGCCGCACCAGGTGAAGACCATTCGCCAGTGGTTCACACAGGCATGCCTCGCGCGGATCAATCGCTCCGGAAACAGGTATGAGGCAATCGGCAGGAACATTTATGTAACTGGCAAACGCACCGTTTCTATGCATCCCAAAAACTTTTCTGTTGGTGCACAGATTAGTTGTTCCGGACAGACACGCAGTACATTTTCCGCACGAAATAATGGAATTACTCACCACCCGGTCGCCGGGCTTCCAATTCTTCACATCTTTTCCAACCGAAGTGACGCGACCACAGAATTCATGTCCCATGATGAGGGGTGGTGTTCTTCGGGCGCTCCTGGTTCTGAACGTTTCCAGTTCGCTGCCGCAAATGCCGCATGCCGCTACTTTAAGAATGACCTCATTATCTGCGCAGTCCGGAACAGGTTCCCACCGGATTTCAAGCTGATCGTAGTGAGGGTAAAACAATGTTTTCATAGATTCAGGTTGTTCATTCCGGGGCATACGTAAATATTATTTTTGATTATAAACCATCGTTTATTAAGGCCACCGCCCGTATGGGCGATCCATCTCTTCCTTTGAAGTTTAACGGGAAGCCGATAAAAATAAAATGATCGGGAACGAGATGGAGATTGGCCAGGCTTTCAACAATCACTATCTCTTTCGGTAAAAGAATGTGATGCAGTTCATACCAGTCTTTACCAGGCGTGGGCATATCCATTCCCAACATCCTGATTCCTTTTTCGGCCAGAAAGCGGGCCGCTTCCTGCGAAAGAGAAGGGAAGCTGGTAAAAAAATCCGGTTGCCCGAAATGCCTGTGCCAGCCTGTTTCCAGGATGATTTTCGCCTCGGGCTGCAACAGATCTGCATAAGGTTGAAGATCATCTACCGTCAATACTTCATTTGCTTTTTTGGGAATCCTTATCACCGAAGCAGTGCCATAGAACCAGTCAAGGGGCATTTGATCAATTGTTTTTCCATCGTCGAGAAAATGATACATCGCATCCAGATGTGTACCCTGGTGCGAGCCGATACTGATTTGCGTAATATTATAGCGCAGGGTATTCGTGTTTCCATGGGGTATTATACTGAGCTTGGGATCGCTGGGAAAAGTTTGCTGACCATGTTCCAGCGGATGAGATATATCTATAAGTTTCATAAATAAATTTTATAGGTTACCTGGCGAGATAGCCGCCATCAACAAGCAGGTCGCTTCCGGTTATGAATGACGCATCCTCACTAGCCAGAAAAGCTGCCGCAGCGGCAACTTCCCCGGGTTGTCCCTGGCGGTTAAGCATATGCATTGCAGAGGCTCTTTTATTTTCTTCTTCTTTGTCGAGCCCGAGCTTTTCGCACGAATCCGTAAACGCCCTCGTGTAAATATATCCGGGACATAAAGTATTCACCCTGATATTCAGATGAGCCAGGTCCTGCGCCCAGCATTTGGTAAGTCCGCGGATCGCAAATTTTGTTGCATTGTAGGTGGCGAAATTCGACTGTCCGATAAATCCGCTCACCGAAGAAAAGTTAACGATGCTGCCGCCATTGTTTTTCTTCATTTGTCCGACAACGTGCTTGGCCATTAACGATGTGCCGCCGATGTTTACCGAATTGATGCGATTCCAGTCATCGGCTGTCGCTTCAACTCCTTTAAAAATAAAACAGGCCGCAGCATTTATGAGTATATGGGCGGGCCCAAGCATTTTCTCTGTAGCCGCACATGCCTCTTCAATTTCCTGCTCATTGCTTATATCAACTTTCCGGTACCCGGCATGGATGCTTTTTGATAAATCTTGTATATCATCCTGTATATCGAATAACATTACCCTGCATCCTTCTTCGTGCAGGCGTCTTGCGGTGGCAAAGCCAAGGTCACCAAGGCCGCCGGTTACTATCGCAACTTTTCCTTTTAATCCACGCATAAATTGTGTTTCAGTTAGATATATCGTTTTGCTGTTGACCTATTCCTTTACCTGAAAAACATACCGGCCGGATTGCAAATACAATGTTGTTTTGCCATCTTTCACAATCACCTTCTTCACCCCCTCTGCTTCCTTTGCAGGCAGCTCACCTTCTTTAACCGGTTCCGCCGTTGGCAGGATAAGTGTCGCCGTTACATTTGCGGGAATGGTCACTTCAAAAGTGGTCAGCTGATCCTTTTTTTCCCAGAAAACATCAACCGGTCCATTGACAGACGAATATCTCCCTTTGGCCCAGCGCAGGCTTCCACCAGGCTTTGGACTTAGAATGATGTTACGATACCCCGGTTCCGATGCATCGCTACGAATACCTAAAATATTGCTATACATCCATTCGCCCACCGATCCGATGGCATAGTGATTAAAGGAATTCATGCCGGGCGACTGAAATCCCCTTCCCCTGACATACCCATCCCAGCGCTCCCATATCGTAGTAGCACCCTGTTTTATCGAATACAGCCATGAAGGAAAACGGTCCGATTCCACCAGCTTATAGGCCATGTCGTTAAGCCCAAGTTCACTCAACTGGTTCATCAGTCTCGCGGTAGTATGAATTCCCGTGGAGATGCGGTAATCATATGCTTCGATCCCACTTTGCAGATGAGCGGCGATTTTCTTTTTAAGATTTTCCGGCACGAGACCGAACTCGAGAGCCATAGCATATCCGGCCTGGGTATTTCCCTTAATTATTCCTTCACCGTTGATAAACTCCCTGATAAAAACATTCTTTATAGCGCGTGCCAGGGAATCATACCGTTTGTAATCCTTTTTTTTGCCAAGCACTTTCGATGCATTCGCCAGCAGCCGTGCCGAATAGGCAAAGTAGGCCGTTGAATAGACATCCTTCGGCACTTCCCCGTTTTCATCGGGATAACCCTTTGCATTAATACTATTGCCATTTAACCAGTCACCATAATTCTGCCCGACATGATTTACACGGATCAGATCCGGGTTTGCCGCATGCACCCAGTCGATAAACCGGCACATGGCATCATATTGCGCTTCAAGAAGAGTTTTATCACCGTAATTCAGATAAAATTTCCAGGGAATAATCACCCCTGCGTCGGCCCATCCGGGCGCATCGTAAAATGCCATGCCCACCTGCGGCGCATAATTGGGAAATCTTCCTTCCGGCGTCTGGGCATCCCGTATATCCCTCAGCCATTTGGTATAAAATGCGGCCATGTCCATGTTATACATGGCCGTCTGACAAAACACCTGGGCATCGCCCATCCATCCGCATCTTTCATCGCGCTGCGGGCAATCTTCGGGTATGCTGTGCATATTTCCCAGCTGGGTCCACAAAATATTGCTCCACAATTTATTGAGCATATCGTTGGACGTTTCCATCCGGGAAGCTGCCATTGCCGATGAAGCGAGTACTCTTCCTGTTACGTCATTAAGCCCGGGAGCTTTGGTGAGGCCGGAGATCTCTACATACCTGAAGCCATGATAAGTGAAACGAGGTTCATAGGTTATAAAAGAATCTTTACCGGGAATATATATATCCGTCTGAAGGGCACTCCTGAGATTTTTCGTGTACAATGTGCTGTCGTCATCCAGCATTTCGCCATGCCTGATGGAAATTTTAAATCCAGGATTATAGGGCAGTGACAGCCTGATCCAGCCGGCCATATTCTGACCCATATCGTAGATGTAGGTATTTTTGTGCGACCGGAATACTGCAATGGGATGCAGATCCTTCACCACCCTTACGGGTTCGTTCATCTGCGCATTCAACACTACAGATATTGAAGTATCGATAGCAACGGGCAGCCAGCACTCATCATTAAAGCCGGGCTGTGACCATCCTTCCTGTTCGTACCTCGCATCATAGGTTTCACCGTCAAAAAGAGATGCCTCCCTGATGGGGCTTTCACGCGATATCTTCCAGCTCCGGTCTGTGACTATTGTATCGGAAGTGCCATCTGCATATTCAATGTGCATCTGTGCAAGAAACCTCCTGTTGTATCCATAATTGCCTCGCTGGGGCTGCTGATGAGTGAACAATTCACCAGCATACCATCCGTCGGCCAGGATCGCTCCTATCGCATTGCGTGAGTGTTGCAGCAGTGACGTCACATCATACGACTGGTATTGCACCCGGCGCGTATAATCTGTCCACTCCGGCGCCAGGTATTGATCTCCCACTCTTTTACCGTTGATGTAAAGATCATAGATGCCCAATGCCGTGGCGTACAGAGTAGCCCTGTTTATTTTCCGGTGAACATCAAACTCTTTTCTCAACAGGGGTGATACGGGAATAATATGTTTATCCTGTTCCTGTATCGGGCCGATAGCCTTGTCTCCTATCCATTCTGCCCGCCACCCGCTTTTTTTAAATATTCCCATCGACCAGGTTCCCCAAAAGCTCCATCCGCTTTCCCTCCCGCTTTCATCCCATATTTTGACTTTCCAGTAATAGCGCTTTCCCGACATTAATGGTGTTCCCCGATATGCGATGTTATTGGTGGCTCCGGATCTGATTCTGCCGGAATTCCACACGAGGTTATTGGCAGCTGTGATTAAGCTGTCCTGCGATACAATAATCTGATACGCACTCTGTTTTTTTCCACGGCTTTCCGACATCAATTCCCAGCTCAGCCGTGGAGCCGGAACGTCGGTGCCTATCGGATTTGTCAGATATTCACAGCGTAAATTAACAATCGACATCTCTGACGCGTTCTGCTGCGACACTACCGAAACCGGCAGGTATAACAAGACAAGAATAAAACATGCGATACTTCTCATGCAGGGTATGCGGTTTAAGTGACAGGATAATTTATTCCGTTGCAAGGTAAAAACATCACCAGCGCTTTATTTCAATATCCCTCATTCTGAGTTAATGTACCCGGCGTCTTATCGATTTCTGTTTGCGGAATCGGATAAAAAAACCTGAACTCCTGGATATTAAATGCATCTGCCATGTATTCTCCGCCAAATCCGCGCGGCGTGCTGGGATTTGCCTTTTCTATAGGGCCGTATGCACTTATCACCGGTATTGCCCTCCCGGTTCTTACCAGGTCTGGCCAGCGGTGACCTTCGAATGCCAGCTCCACTCTTCTCTCCTTCTCGATTGCCAGGCGAAATGCCTGCTGATCCGGCACGTCGGCGCTTGTTTTATCAGCAAGCCCCGCCCTTGAACGAACACGGTTCAACAAATCAAAAGCTTCTCCACCTGCCTCATATTGTTGTTCATTAAGCGCCTCCGAAAGCATCAGAAGCACATCAGCATACCGGTAAACGGGGAAATTGCAATCATTTCTTTCCTCCACTCCTGCATCGTATATCCATTTATTAATATAAGGAGAATAAACGAAGTTTGCATCGCTGCCTGTGTAACCCGTTTTTAAAGAAATATCCTTACGGACATCACCCGGCTCGTATGCGGCTATCATGTCGCGGGTAGGTATATTCCAACCCGACCGGTTAGAACCCACATAACCGAATATTGCCTTGTACGGCTCTGACCCAATTGGAACCCACGAAAAAATATTGTCGTTGCTCATCCCGTCAATACCAGCGTTAAACTGGATTTCAAATATTGATTCCTGGTTGTTTTTAAAAGCCGGATTGAA
>JBGAJL010000080.1:0-20411 GCA_044224935.1 Flavitalea sp. | reverse complement strand
TCGCTGACCTGGCTTTGGGATAACTATTTCACATACGACAACCGGTTTGGCGATCATAGCCTCACCGTGATGGCAGGCAGCAGCGCGCAGGAAAACCGCTACGACGGCATGAACGGATCGATCCAGAAATTCGCCAGCGACGCAGTCCAGCAATTAGATAACGGAACCATTCTTCCCACCATAGGCGGCACGGCCAATGAATGGGCCCTCCTTTCTTTCATGGGTCGCGTGAATTATGCTTTCAGAAATAAATATTTACTGACAGCCACTGTCCGCCGCGATGCTTCATCCCGGTTTGGAGCAGATAACCACTACGGAACATTTCCTTCCGCATCGGCTGCCTGGCGCATATCTGAAGAGGATTTCTTTCCAAAATCAGGTGTGATCAATGATCTTAAGATCCGTGCCGGTTATGGCGTCACCGGCAACCAGAACATTGGTAATTATTCATTTGCATCTGTATTGCAGACCGTCCGTTATAATTTTAACGGCAATGCGGTCACAGCCATCGTGCCCCTGATGATTCCGAACCCCGGCGTCAGATGGGAACGAGTGGAGCAGTCCAATTTAGGTTTTGACGCGGCCCTGCTCGATAACAGGATCAACATCACGTTCGACGGTTATATTAAAAACACCAACGATATGCTGGTGCCAATGTCGGTACCTATTTCTACGGGCTATTCGGATATCGTGGTACCGAGCATCAACCTGGGTAAGGTGCAGAACAAGGGTGTGGAACTGACCGTTTCATCCCAGAACACAAAAGGTGATCTTGTATGGACAACCAGCCTGAATGTTGCCTACAACCAGAACCGGGTATTAAAACTGAATGATACCATTCCAATGTATACCGGCAGCATCGGCCTCAACCAGAATTTATCCATCCAGCATCCCGGTGGATATCCCATCAATGAATTCTATGGCTTTGTGACCAACGGAATTTTCCAGTCGCAAAAAGATGTGGATGATTATGCGGTGCAGGTTCCGGGCGCCGATCCGTATAACCGTACTTCACCTGGTGATATTCGTTTCCGCGATCTGAATAATGATGGAAAAATAGATGACAACGACAAAACGTTTCTCGGTGATCCCAATCCGTCTTTCATCTTCGCGATGAACAATAGTTTCAACTGGAAAGGATTCGACCTTTCTATATTTATCCAGGGTATTGCAGGAAACAAAATTTATAATGCCAACCGCATTTACCAGGAAGGCATGGCGGTGGCAATAAACCAGACCACCGCGGTTCTTGACCGCTGGACAGGACCCAATACCAGCAACAGCATGCCTCGTGCCGTGTTTAACGACCCGAATAAAAATACAAGGGTCTCCAACCGGTTTATTGAAGATGGCTCTTACCTGCGCATTAAAAATGTAACATTCGGATACACATTGCCCAGGCAGTTGTCGGACCGTATCAAAATGTCTTCCGCGCGCATTTATCTCTCTGCGCAAAACCTGCTGACCTTCACCAAATACACTGGTTTCGACCCGGAAGTTCCTGCGAGTGGAATCGACCTGAATGTGTACCCCGTCACCCGCATAATAAGCGCAGGACTTAACATCACTTTTTAACAGCCAAATTGTTTCTGTATGAACTATTCATATATAAAAATTTCATTCGATCTGCAATCAGCAAAATATTTATCATCGCTGATATCGCTGTTGGGCAGTTGCGGTAATTTCTTGATAAAGTTCCGCTCGATTCAGTGAACAGTTCCAATTTCTGGTTAACGGAAATGATGCCGTTTCCGCTATCAATAGCGCTTACCAGCCCTTGCAATGGCCCAAACTGCTCCGTATCTGGACAAGCGATATCTGGGCAGGCAATTCCATCGTGGCGCTGGCGGCGGCGTCGACGGGATAGAAACGCAGGATATTGCCAACTTCGTAACGGCAACCGATAATGCAGCAGCGCTCGATATCTGGCGCGGCCCGGCCCCGGGCGGTGCGCACCAATCTCGTTTTGCAGAATGTGCCGGGTATGACCATCAATGAAGACCTGAAAAACCGTATACTGGGTGAAGCGCATTTCCTCCGTGCTTCGTATTATTTTATTCTGGTACGTTTGTTCGGCGATGTGCCCCTGATCACCGTTCCGCAAAAGCCCTCCGACAACCTGCGTCCCAAACGAACGCCAAAGGCCGAGATCTATGATCTTATCATCGACGATTTTAACCAGGCGATTAATTTGTTGCCGCCTGGTTCAGATTATTCCGGTTCCGATATCGGCAGGGCCTCCAAAGGAGCTGCGGCGGGCATGCTGGCAAAAGTGTACCTCACGCTGGGGCAATACCAGAAAACACTGGACCTCTGCCAGCAGGTGGAAACGCTCGGCTATGTGCTGAATGAACATTATGCGGACAATTTTAACCCGCTGACAAAAAATTCTCCCGAATCTCTGTTTGAAGTGCAGTATGAAGGAAAAACCAATTTCGGTTTCTGGGATAATGAAAACCAGGCTTCCTGGGTGAGCACTTTCACCGGTCCCCGCAACAGCGATTTTGTTGGCGGTGGCTATGGCTGGGATCAGCCAACGCAGGAATTTGTAAATGCATACGAAACGGGCGATAATCGCAAAGATGTTACTGTGCTGTATAATGGCTGCCCCCCGTTTGATGGCAAAACATACCTGCCTTCTTATTCCATGACAGGATTTAATCTCCGTAAATTCCTGGTGTCGAAAGATATTTCTCCCGACTACGACACCAACCCTGCCGATTTCCCGGTGCTGCGTTATGCAGATGTGTTGCTTATGGAGGCTGAAGCATTGAACGAGCTGGGCCGCACGGCAGATGCACAGCAGGCATCTGTTTCCATCAACCAGGGCGGGCCGCTGAACCGCGTGAGAAGAAGGGCAGGGCTTTCCGATGTGCAGGGTCTGTCGCAGGTTGAATTGCGTGAGAAGATCCTGCATGAAAGAAGGATGGAGCTCGCCTTTGAAGGACAGTGGTGGTTTGACCTCATCAGGGTGAACAACGGTCAGTACGGACTGGACTTTCTCCATAACCTTGGAAAAAGCAATGCCGCTGCCAAATACCTGCTGTTGCCGATACCGCAAAAGGAAATAGAAGCAAACCCTAATCTTACGCAAAATGCCGGCTATTGACCGGTATCGTTGACCCATTCATAAACTGAAATTATGCGCTCATTCATTCATCATAGTTTTAACAGGCCGCTGAATGCCGCACTGTTGTTTCTTGCCGGTTTACTGCTGGTTGTTTCCTGCCGCAAGAAAGATAAAATGGAATTGAACAAAGGAGACAATCCATTATCACTTTCGATCGATAAGCCCGATGTGGTTCTCCAGGAAAAGGACCGCTCTGCCGATGCGGTTTTGCTTAGCTGGACAAGCGGATCAAACAAGGGTACCAATGCTGCCATCAGCTATACGCTCTGCATCGATAAGCAGGGGGATAATTTCAGCCATGCTTATACGGAAGATCTTGGCAAAGCAGCCTCGTCGAAGAAATATTCAGTCCAGGATTTGAACGATTTCATAACATCCCACTGGGATGTTTCCCCCGGTGAGGAAGTGACGCTGGAAGCCAAAATAGTGATCGATGTGGCCAATGCGCCCAAGCTGGCAGATTCTTCCAATGTGCTGGTGTGGAAAGTGAAAACCTACCAGCCGGTGACCACCACCTTGTACCTGATAGGAGACGCCGCACCCAATGGATGGAGCGCCGATAACGCTACGCCACTCACTCCCAGCCTCAGTGAGCCCGGAGTATTTACGTGGTCGGGAAACCTGCGGGCCGGCGATTATAAATTCATCACCACGCTGGGACAATTCTCACCTTCCTACAATAAAGGCGAAGATGATACCCGGTTGTTTTTCCGCACGGAAGACAGCCAGCCCGACGATAAGTTCACCAATCTTTCTTCCGGCGTTTATAATATCACCGTAAACCTGCTTACGCTTACCATCTCTGTAACAGAAGCGGACACTCCGCCTTACAGCAGGCTGTGGATGCTGGGCGATGCCACACCTACCGGCTGGAATATCGACAACCCCTCTGAAATGAGAGTGGACAGCTCCAATATGTTTGTATTTACATACAATGGCATTCTGAATGCCGGCGAATTCAAAATACCCGTGGCCACAGGCAGTTTCAGCACCGACTATTATATGCCGCTGACAGATCATCCGCCTCTCACAGAAACATCTGTGCAGCTTGTTCCCAATGGAAACCCCGATTACAAATGGAAAATCACCACCGCGGGCCCTTATAAGATCCGGCTCGATATACAGAATAATACCATCCAAATAAAATCCTTCACCCCCTACACCAGCATCTGGATGGTGGGCGATGCCACACCCGTAGGCTGGAATATCGATCACCCGCAACCGCTGACGCAAACACCTGGTAACCCGTATGAATTTTCCTATACCGGAGCAATGAATGTCGGAGAGTTTAAATTCCCGCTGGCCACCGGCAACTGGAGCTGCGATTATTTTATGCCCGTGATCAATGGCTCAGGGCCGGGAAGCACACAAATGAAGTTTATTGCATCGGGAAGCCCCGACTTTAAATGGAAGATCGCACAGGCAGGTAATTATAAGATTACGATCAACCAGTTGTATGAAACGATATCGATCGTAAAACAATAAAACCGAATGTTTTTTATGATAACAAACAGGAAAGTGTTTATTCTTTGTGCAGGTTGGATCTGTGCGCTGGCAGGCATTATTCCCGGCTGTCGTAAAAACACCCCTAAGAATAACCCGGTTACGTACAATTCTTCATTCGTGCAAACGGTTTTCACGGATAAGGCAATGTATCATCCGGGCGAGCAGATCAGGTTTACATTAAATAAGCCATTTGAAGGAAATATAAAGATCCGCTACCGCCACCTCAATGAAACGGTGAACGAAGAAACACTCTCTGGCACATCGTGGAGCTGGACGGCACCGTCAGCAGATTACACCGGCTACATGGTTGACCTTTACGAGGTGGCGGACGGGAAGGAAAAAATACATGCAAGCGTTGGCGTGGATGTTTCCTCCGATTGGAACATGTTTCCACGATATGGTTTTTTAACCGGCTTCGGGCAACTGAGCGACGACGATATGAACAAGGTGATCAGCAACCTCGTTCGTCATCATATCAATGGCATCCAGTATTACGACTGGTTATACAAGCACCACCGGCCGCTGGCCGGCTCCGCCTCCGCTCCGCAAAGCAGTTGGAAAGGCATTGCCAATAATGATGTTTATCTCTCCACGCTGAAAGGATATATTGAGAAAGGACATGCAGCCAATATAAAATCGATGTTCTATAATCTCGCATTCGGAGCATTAAGCGATGCGGCAACCGATGGCGTGTCGGAAGAATGGTATGCATTCAAAGACACTCATCATGCAACCAAAGACAAACATGAACTGCCCCAGCCTCCTTTCAAAAGTGATATCTATGTGCTCGATGCAGGCAACACCGGCTGGCAAAATTATATTGTGAACAGGAATAATGATGTTTATACGGCACTCGGTTTTGATGGATATCATGTGGATGCCTTAGGCGATCGCGGCAGCCTGTATACCTATGATGGAGATCCGATTGACCAGGCTGCCACCTTCAAACCCTTCCTGGAGGCTATGAAAACTGCTGCACCCGGCAAGCGTCTCGTAATGAATGCGGTGAACCAGTATGGTCAGCAGATCAGCATTGCACAATCGCCGGTGGATTTTTTATATACAGAAGTGTGGAACCCCAATGAGCGGATGGAAGATCTCGCCGATATTATCCGCAATAATGATTTTTACAGCGGCAATACACTCAAAACTGTTTTAGCGGCTTATATCAATTACAATAAAGCTGATAATCCGGGCACTTTCAACACACCCGGGGTGTTACTCGCTGATGCAGTAATATTTGCTTTCGGTGGCGCGCACCTGGAACTGGGAGAGCATATGTTGGGAAAGGAATATTTCCCGAATAATAACCTGCAGATGAACGATGAGCTGAAAGCGGCATTATTAAGTTATTATGATTTTCTCGTGGCTTATGAAAACCTTTTGCGCGATGGGGGCGATTTTAACCAGCCTGCATTTACCTGCACGAATGGAAAACTGTCGTTGCAAAACTGGCCTGCGGCCACTGGTGCGGTCGCCGTACAGGGAAAGCGTGTGGGCAACCGCCAGGTTTTTCACCTGCTGAATTTCACTAATGCCAATTCGCTTAATTGGCGCGATACGGATGGTACACAGCCTAAACCTGTGCTGGCAGAAGGTGCCGCGCTAAAGTTTACCGCCGATGGAACAGTTAAAAAATTATGGCTGGCCTCACCGGATATCGATCATGGTGTGGCTCATTCACTGGAATTTACACAATCGGGAAATGAAGTTGCTTTTACACTTCCATCTATCCTGTATTGGGATATGCTGGTGGCGGAATATTGATTAAAATGAAGATGCTTTTATGAGATACATTATCATGCCGGTGGTTGCGTTGATTTGTTCCTTTGTTGCACAGGCTCAGTTGCAAACGGCTGGCAATTGTCATTCATATACGACCGATGGAAATGTTGTTGTGTTTGCCTGCGATAATGCCAAAGTGATGCTGAAGGTCTGTTCGGGATCGGTGCTGAAAGTGTGGTACGATCCGACCGGTGCATTTAAAAGAACGAATGAATCCTTTGCAGTGATCAATGAGGAGATAGAAAATGCGGAGAAAATACAATTGGAAGAACGCCCCGAATCGTATGATATCTTCACCGCACAGCTTCGTGTGCGCGTGGATAAAACACCTTTTCGCATCCAGGTTTTCGATAAATACCAGAAGCTGCTGATGGGCGATTACCAGGAAAAAGGATTTCAGCATGAAGGCAATAAACGCGTGGCCAGTAAAACACTGCGCAGCGATGAGCAGTTCTTCGGGCTTGGCGAAAAAACCGGTCCGCTGAATCGCAGGGGCCGTTCTTACAAAATGTGGAACAGCGATAAACCCTGCTATTCTACTAACGAAGACCCATTGTATAAAAGCATCCCGTTTTTCCTGAGCAGTTACCGGTATGGAGTGTTCCTGGATAATACATATAAAACCGTTTTCCGTTTTGGAACGAACTCGGATGAATATTACAGTTTTGAAGCACCGGGTGGTGAAATGATTTATTACCTGATTTATGGTGCTGATTACAAGCAGATCATTGCACAGTATATGCAATTGACCGGCAAACCCATTATGCCACCGGAATGGGCATTCGGTTTCTCCCAGAGCCGTGGAATGTACACCAACGAACCGCTAGCCCGGAAATCTGCTGCGGAATTCAGGAAGCGGCGCATTCCCTGTGATATCATTTACCAGGATATCGGCTGGACAGACGGCCTGCAAAACTTTGAATGGAGAAAAGATCGCTATACCGATCCCAAAGGCATGCTGAAATACCTCGATTCGCTGGGATTTAAAATGATCGTATCACAGGACCCGGTTATTTCACAGGCCACTACGCAGCAATGGAAAGAAGCCGATTCACTGGGCTTTTTTACAACGGATGTGCGCACCGGTAAATCGTATGATATGCCCTGGCCCTGGGGTGGCAACTGCGGCGTGGTTGATTTTACCAGATCTGCCGTGGCCGACTGGTGGGGCGCCTACCAGCAGAAACCTTTGAACGACGGTGTGCGTGGGTTCTGGACAGATATGGGAGAGCCCGCATGGAGCAACGAGGAAGCCACAGAGCGTTTGTTCATGAAACATGCTGCGGGCATGCACGATGAAATACATAACGTGTATGGCTTAACCTGGGATAAAGCAGTGAAGGAACAATTTGAAAAGCGTAATCCGGGAAAGCGCATTTTCCAGATGACCCGCTCTGCATTTGCCGGCCTGCAGCGCTATACATTCGGATGGTCCGGCGACAGTGGAAACGGAGACGATGTGCTGGATGGATGGAACCGTTTGGCCAACCAGATCCCGGTTGGACTCTCAGCCGGAATGGGTGGCATTCCCTTCTGGGCAACCGATATCTCCGGCTATTGCGGTGATATTAAAGATTACCCGGCATTAGCGGAATTATACACTCGCTGGCTGCAGTTTGGTATTTTCAATCCACTCAGCCGCGCCCATCATGAAGGGAACAATGCTGTTGAGCCCTGGCTCTTTGGTGAAGAAGCAGAAAAAAACTGCCGCACAGCCATTGAATTGAAATACCGGCTTTTTCCTTACATCTATACATATGCTAGAGAAGCGCATGACAAAGGCTGGCCCTTGATGCGCGCATTATTGCTGGAATATCCCAACGACGCGGAAACGTTTTCCATAAACGATCAATTTCTTTTCGGTAAAGAATTGCTGGTGGCGCCCGTTGTAAAAAAAGGAGCTGTCAGCCGTAAAGTGTATTTTCCTGAAGGCGAGTGGATCGACTTCTATGATGGAAAAACAATTTACGAAGGCGAACAGCATGAAACGGTGAAAGCGCCATTGAGCAGAATTCCTGTTTTTGTGAAGAAGGGTTCCATCGTTCCTATGATGCCGGTGATGCAGTATATACATGAGCGACGCGATTATCCGTTGAGCCTGCAGGTATATCCTGCCAATGAAGGGCAGCGCGCTTCTTTCCGGATGTACGAAGACGATGGTGAAACCAATGATTATCTCAAAGATATTTACAGTGCAACAACATTTACCTGCCAGACCTTTTCGGGGAAATATCAGTTCAGTGTTTCCGGGCCCGATGCAAAGGGATATTCCGTTGCCGGCAACCGCGATTATATCATAAAAATATTTCTCACGGCAAAGCCTTCCAAAGTGTCAACAGGCAGTAAAGGAATTCCTTTACAGGCGTTCAACATATTCTCGGGCAATATGGATAAAGTGACAAAGCAATTGAGCTGGTCGTGGGATCAGCGATCAGGGGTCTGTTATATACGTGTGCCTGCGAATAACAAAGATACCGTGATAGATATTTTTAAATAAAATCAGAATCGATTAATCCTGTAATATATGTTATGTTTTCAGTTGCGCAGCGTGGCTGTACGACACAGTCTTGTTTTGCCTTTTATGCTGGGTATATTTTCAGCAAATGCCCAGCAGCCATTATGGAAATCGAATGCTTATGCATTGTATGCAGACAGTATTGTGCAGCAATCTTTCTGTGCGAAGGCGCTTTCCGATCATGAAATTGTTTCTAATTATACCAGCCGTGCCAGTGAGTATAAATCGACTGAGATTTCATTTAAATTCAGCATCAACGGAAAGGATAATGAAATGATCAGCGGCACCGATCATCATTTTAATATGGATGCCGGAAAGCTCAGCGCAGAAACACCGCTGATTGTTTTCGGGCAGCAGTTAAAGCTGAAAAAAACGGATAAGAAAGATTATCTCAAACCGGGCTCCACGCTTCGTATAAAACTGGATATGCGAAATGTGCTGAATGATTTTAAAACAAAAGGATTTTATACCGGGGCGGATGGCAGCAAAATATATCGCGAAGATTTTAAATCGGTATACGTTGCCGGAAGCTCTGCGCCGCTGATCTGGGATTTTGATAACCTGGTGCATCATCCTGAATTAAAAATGAACGACGAGGATGGAGATGGAATATATGAGATACTGCTGCACATGAACGTGGAAGAGCGGGAAAAGAAAACGCTTTCTCACTGGAAGCAGCAAACAGATCTTACGGCTTTTCCCCGGTATCGATCGTCATATCCTTTGTCCGATGCGCTTTATACGATGGCGCTGGAAGAGATGAACAGGGCGGTGGAGCCCGACAGCACGCTGCGCACCGGGAAGGAGTGGGCCGGGGTCTGGACGCGCGATGTCAGCTACAGCATCATCCTGTCGATGGCACACCTGCAGCCGCGCGCAGCGCAATACAGCCTGCTGAGAAAAGTGAATAAAAAGAAAAAGATCATCCAGGACACCGGCACGGGCGGAGCGTGGCCGGTCAGTTCCGACCGCATGATATGGGCCGTGGCCGCGTGGGAAATATATAAAGTAACAGGCGATGAGAACTGGCTGAAAGAAGCTTACGAAGTGATCCGCAATTCTATCTATGCCGACATGCAAACGCTGTATGATAATGAAACCGGCCTGGTGAAAGGGGAATCTTCTTTTCTCGACTGGCGCGAGCAAACCTATCCCGCATGGATGCAACCCGCAGATATTTTCGAATCGGAAAACCTGGGAACCAATGCTGTTCATTTCCAGGCCAACCAGGTGGCGGCGTGGATGGCCGGCTTAGTGAATGATAAAACCGGGCTAGAAATATTTCAGCAAAATGCTGCGCGCATAAAGAAAGCGATCAATGAAAAATTATGGCTACCCGCGGTAAATAATTACGCACAATATCTTTATGGCCGCGGCAGCAAAATAATATCGCCGCGTGCGGAAGCGCTGGGTGCTGCGTTATGTGTCATTTTTGGCATTGCCGGTGAAGAGAGGGCGAAACAGCTTGTGCAGTCGATGCCTGTCACTCCGTATGGTATCAGTTGCATCAACCCACAGATCCCGGGCATTCCGCCTTATCACAATAATGGCATATGGCCTTTTGTGCAGTCGTACTGGCTCTGGGCAGGGGCGATGGTGCAAAATGAAAATGCGGTGATGGAAAGCATTGCATCCATTTATCGCCCTGCTGCTTTGTTTGTAACGAACAAGGAAAACTTTGTGGCCGCCAATGGTGATTATGCGGGCACGCAGATCAATTCCAGCAATATGCTGTGGAGCCTTGCGGGAAATATCAGCATTGTGCATCATGTTTTGTTTGGTATCCGTTTTAAGGAAGACAGGATCGCGTTTCATCCCTTTGTTCCGCAACACCTGAAAGGCGACAGGAGGCTGGAGAACTTCCGGTATCGCGATGCGGTATTGGATATTTTGCTGCAGGGTTATGGAGCAGGAATCGATTCCGTATGGATCGATGGAGACCCGGTTGCTGCTGCGGAATTTCCGGCCACGCTAAAGGGAAAACATACCGTGCGGATCACATTGAAAAATTTCCTGCCGTCCTCTCCGGGTGTCAATCATCGGCCGGTGATATTTTCTCCTGCAATGCCGGTGCTGTCTTACAAAAATTCCACACTTGGTTGGCAAAAAGTTCCGGGTGCGGTGAAATACCAGGTGCTGGTCAATGGGCGGGTGCTTGCTGAAACCCGCGCCACCCATATGCAGATAACGGGTGATGTGATGAAAGAATGCCAGGTGATCGCCGTGGATAAGAATGGGGTGGGATCGTTTGCCAGTGAGCCGGTTGAACTGGTTCCTGCATTGTCTCAGCAATTATATGAGGCAGAGGAGCAGCTTGCTGCTGCGTCGTATTCCTATGCCGGGTATTCCGGGAAAGGTTTTGTGGAATCGGGCGTTACGGTCAATCCTGTTATGCGTTTTTCTATTAAGGTGGACAAGCCGGGAGAATACCGGATCGATTTCCGCTATGCCAATGGCAACGGCCCTGTGAACACCGATAATAAATGTGCGGTGCGCACGCTTATCGTGGATGGCAAGACTGTGTCGGCGATGGTGTTCCCGCAGCGTGGCAAAGAGGAGTGGAGCGATTGGGGATGGAGCAATGCATTACAGGTGCAGTTGGCTGCCGGTGCGCATGTGATTCAACTGGAATACCGGCCGGCGAATGAAAATATGAACATCGAAGTGAACCAGATGATGCTGGATGCGTTGCGAATCAGGAGGGTGAGGTAAATTCAGTGAGGATACGGTTGCCTGAAGCTTTGGGGCAGGTGGAAAACGGCGTTTCGCGCAACTGACTCCGGGAGATTAGGCTTGCCAATTATGAAATTAAAATTTAATTTCATAAGAATAATTTTTTTGATATTCTTTCGCGCCTTTCCATTATTTTGATAATTACCTGTTGTGATTTTTTTCAAATTACCGCACAGGACCTTAATGCCTTCCAACAGGCTAAAATAAAGGCTGATTCTTTAACGCGTAATATCGATTCATTGATCATCCCTGAAGTGAAAATTTTAGATGGTCGTTGCGGTGATGGAGATTTTCAGTGTATAGTATATCATGTGAAAAATAATGAATCGCAAAAAGTCAAATTCGAATTCAAAGATGCTCAGCTTTCTCCAATTACATTTTATCATTACCAGAGTCACTTAATCAAAGTGGATCTTCAGGATTCAACTCTCTATTTTGTTGAGGGTAAACTGGTAACTAAAGATGGAAATGTAAAGCCTGCCATTTCCCTTAATCTATCATAAGCTTCGCCGTAAGTAGCGGCAGCATAGAGCATATCCCTGATGGCTGTTGCTTGTAATCCCATGACACCCGGCAGAAATTTCCGGTACTACTGTTTTTGCATCAAAGCTCGATTGCCTGGATCCATGACGTAAAATGACCTCTTTATGGCATAAAATGTCCTTTTTCTCTCCTCGTTGTCATTGTTCTTTTGTAATCAAAATACAAGCGTATGATACATACAAAATCAGGAATTGTAAATAACGTTGTTACATCGAAATACGGTCACACAAGAAGGAAAATACTATTTGTCAATATCCCTGCGGATGGCCATTTTATCCCATTCAGCGAGGTCATGCCTTTTGCACATGTATTTATTTCAAACGGCGGATATGGCGGCGTTATGCAAAGCATCGTCAACAAACTGCCGATGGTAGTAGCAGGCATACACGACTCTAAACAATAACTAAATCATCTTTAAAAAAATAAAAAAAGTGTTTCTCATGTACAAGTTTCATCAATACCCAGGTGGTATCATTACATCAGCCGGCTTTGGCATGAAAATGATAAAGCGCTGGTTTATCTTCTTTCTCATCCCGCTGGCTGTATCCTGCACCAAAACAGATCATCTTTCACCGGATATCCCAACCACACCGCTGGTTACCACATTGGGTTCTCCCGATGGAGCTGCCGTTACCAAAACCATTGGCACCAATGGCGGCGCCATCACCAGCGCCGACAGCAACATGAGCATTACCATACCAGCCGGTGCGCTTAGCAGCGACAAAAGCATTACCGTGCAACCTGTAACCAGGAAACTGCCGGATGGCTACGGCAGGGTTTACAGGTTGACCCCACACGACATATCGTTTCAGCAGCCGGTGACCATCCGCATGCGGTACGATGAAGACAGCATAAAAAACACCGTGCCTGAATTACTTGGTATTGTTTACCAGGACCAAAGCGGAAAATGGTTTTTCTCCGGCGAACCGGTACTGGACAAAGTGAACCACACCCTTACAACTACTACAACCCACTTCAGCGACTGGGGCATTATTTCCTATCTATTCATCCAGCCCAACGAGCCGCGTGTTCAGCCGGGCGCACATATTACGCTAAAAGTTATGGGCGTAATTCCCGAATCTGCACCAGATGCTGACCCTGTTCCAATTAATGAAGGCGATGCCGTAAACCAGCCATTTATGGTTCCTGCCGGTCAGCTCGGTAATTGGAACTATTCAGGTGAAGGTTCTTTGCAGGGTGATGGTAATAAAGCATATTACCAGGCGCCCGGCTCAGTGCCCCGCATTAACCCCGAAGCCGTGAGCATAGAAGTGAAGTCCAAAGGAAAAGGCCAGTTCATCCTGGTATCAAATATTACCATCGACCAGGAATTTCATATTGACTATTTACAGGTTGATGAAACGGATATGAATACAGGCGGACTGAATTACCCCAGCCGTCTCTGGATTTACGGCAATTTTGGAGAAGACCCCGGTCAAAATAAACGCTCAGTAAAAGTAAGCGGCAAGTCTATGCCGGTAGCTGTCTGGACACCCGAAAAGATTGCCTGCGACATTCCTGCTTCGGGCATATATGCTTCCGGCATGGTGGAAGTAGCTACAACAACGAAATCTGCCGGCAAACTGCTTAACTATTGGGTAGTGGATATGTATTACGACAAAGTAGAAAGCCCCGGCGGAGCGCTCACCAGGAAAATTCTTTTCAACCTGCATTTTCGTGGCGATGCCGATGGATTCCTCAGAGAAGGGCAGGCAAGCATGGTCAATGAAACCAATCTGCATGTAAACAGCAGGGGGCTTATTGAAATGCCATCGGGAAGCTTTACCAGCCATGTTACCGCAGATGGCTGCGGCGATTATACCGTAACCTGGGATGCAATTCATAACCTGGAAGTATGGCGAAGCAAATACACCGACCCCGGTGGCTTTAGCGGCCGTGTGCAACACCGGCCCGGCGGCTTCGATGTAAAGCTACAGTTCATGGCAAAAGGTGCACTTATGTCTCACCGGAAATATGTGGACTGTCACAGCGGAAGCACTAATGACGATGTGTGGGAGGATATCGAAATGCAGGGATTCCACAATACAGTTATCCCTGTCCGGTTCTCGCAGAGTGGGAGCAAGGTAACTATCAAAGCGGGAGCTATGCCGGTAAAAACGGGTACCGGGGTGGCAACAGGGCTTTATTTTGATGCCGCCGATTATGTGCCGGCCAATTTCACTACCCAATTGCGGTGGGACGAAGCGATTCCGAAATATGAGTAAACAGGATTCGCTGAAAGAACGCATTCGCTACACTTAAAACATCAATCAATAAAAACTATTGCAAATAAATCTTCAAAAAATAAACAAATGAAAAAGTTATTAATCATGGCGCTGCTGTTTGCCGCCTCATGTGAAAAATCAGATTCACTACCAGGCACCGACCCTGAAAACGGAAATGAGAACGAATATGGTCAGAAATATGTACAGGGCAAGGTTACCGATACCAAAGGTAACCCCATTGCCGGCGCCCGGATCATTGTGAACAACACCATTTATTATAACTCCGGCACCACCGGTACTACAGACGTCAATGGCAGGTATAAGATCCCGGTGGAATTGGGTTCCTGGCGGGTATATGCGGAGATTGACCGCACTTTCAACGGAAAGAATTTCAAAAAGCTGGAAATGCACCCTGACAAAGACAATTCTTTTGCCGGAGCAGAAGGCGCCACCGTAAATTTTCAATGGAAGCTGCAGGGTGAAAAGCCCGCGCCGCTGGTAGGCTTTTATGGAGGGACTGTCTATTTGTATCCCGGTTCCGATAATGAGATCCGGGATTCGGAAAACATCGAGTTCACATTTACACCAGCAGGCAACCTGATTGACGGAAACTCCGGCAGTGTGATCGTGCGCAAAGGTGGTCAGCCACAGACCGCCACCTACTCACAGGTACCCGATATTCCTATAGGGAAATATACGGTAACCGCCAGGCATGTCCCTACAGGCAAATCGCTGAAGCTGAGAAAATCATACCAGGGTGATTATGCCCCCGGCATGACAATAGAATTTGAGCCTGAGTATAATTTTTGTTATCGCTGTACTGACGTCCAGTTTTCTGATCAATAACCCATGCAGGAAGATGAAATGCATGTCAGATAACATCCCTTATTGGGAGAGGAAAATATTTCCATCAGCTATTAATATCGAATCCCACCAAAATGAGGTGGGATTTTTTATTTTTACAGATTATGAATGCGACTATAAGAACGGCAGTTAAAGAAGATTTTAATAAAATCTTTAAGCTGCTGCAAAACGCTTTTGAGAATGAAGAATACAGCGACCACAAAGAGCATTATTTAGTGGAGCGGTTAATAAATTCGGATGCGTTTGTTCCTGGGTTGTCGCTTGTTGCCGAATCTGACAATCAAATTGTTGGTTATATACTGCTTACAAAAATTGCTATCGTAGATGCTAATGCCAATAATCATAGATCGCTTGCTTTAGCTCCGGTTGCCGTGCTGCCGGCATTTCAGGGCAAAGGAATCGGTGGAAAATTAATAGAAACAGCGCACAGGAAAGCAAGAGAATCAGGCTTTGGCTCTGTTGTATTGTTAGGGCACGAAAACTATTATCCACGATTTGGTTATAAGCCGGCAAAAGAATTTGGAATTAAATTGCCATTTGATGTTCCGGAAAATAATTGTATGGCAATTGAATTAAATGAAAATTCCCTGCAGGGAGTAAGCGGAATTGTTCAGTATCCAAAAGAGTTTGAAATTGAATAAAACAAGATCGTTTACTGTGTAAATGGACTTCATGTTATCCTTGTTACGACTGAAAAATACTTATAATCGCTGTTCGCGAAGCTTTCCATTTTCTTCAATTCCTGCATTTATTTCTAGTTACGGTACAATAATTTGGTTGTCTCTTTGCTATCTTTGAAAATATAATACGCAATAATGCCCGCCGCATTAAAAGAAAACGAACATACAGAATTTAAAAGCAGCTTTGGTGATGAAACCATAGAAACGCTTTCGGCCTTTGCCAATGCAAAAGGAGGAAAGGTTTATATTGGAGTGAATGATAAGGGCAGGCCGGTTAAAGGATTTACAGTTGGTGAGGAAACATTGCAAAAATGGATCAATGAGGTTAAGATAAAAACACAGCCCAGTATTATACCGGATATGGAACCGGTGATGATTGAAGGTGTTGAAGTGTGCGTTTTATCTGTCAAAGAATTTCCTGTAAAACCGGTGGCTTTTAAGGGCCGTTATCTGAAGCGGGTAAATAATGCCAATCACCAACTGTCTCTTTCTGAAATAGCTAACATGCATTTGCAATCCTTCAATACCAGTTGGGACAGTTATATTAATTCAAAAAAAGGTATTGGCTCTTTGTCGCTTGAAAAGGTGAACAGGTTTATTGCCAATTGTAATGAAGGCAGGCAATATATTATTGGAGATGACCCACTGACTGTGTTGAATAAATATGAACTGATCGAAGACGCAGCGATAACCAACGCCGCTTTTCTTTTATTTGCTCAAAAGGATGTTTTTCAGGCCGCGATAGAACTGGGACGTTTCTCCACACCTACCAGCATTAAGGATGGGCTTACTGTAAGGTCTGATTTGTTCAGCGAGGTGGACAATGTGTTGGATTTTATACGAAAGCATATCAATAAAAGCTACATTATAACCGGCGATCCCCGCCGGGAAGAACGCTGGCAATATCCTATGGATGCCATAAGGGAAATTGTCATCAATATGATCGTTCACAGGAATTATATGGATGCCGGAGATTCTTCTGTAAAGATCTATGATGAACATATTGAATTTTTTAACCCTGGTAAATTGCCGGATAATATTACCATAGAGCAGTTGTTGAGCGGGGATTATTCCTCGTGGGCCCGTAACAAGAAAATTGCAGCTATGTTTAAAGAAGCGCAGCTTATAGAAAAATATGGCTCCGGTATCAAAAGGATTAAAGATGGCTTCGCTTCCTATGGGCTAAAAGCACCTGTGTTTGAGAATTTTCAGCACGGCTTCAGGGTTGTAGTATATGCAGCAAATGTAAATGGCGGAGTAAATGGCGGAGTAAATGGCGGAGTAAATGGCGGAGTAAATGAGCTATTGGAATTAATCACCAAAAATCCGGGCCAGAAAGTGCCATTTTTCTTAGAAAGAATTAAGGCTCCCCGCAGAACCATTGAGCGGTGGCTCATTGTCTTGCGAAACGAGAATAAAATAGAATTTCGCGGCGCTCCTAAAACTGGTGGGTATTGGAAAAAGGGATGATGTAAAGTAAGCCTTTTTATGAAAAGCGATGGAGCTTTGTCTTACTGTTGTTTTCGTTCATGGTATTCTATTGGCTCCAGAATTCCAGATTGTGGTTATTGATGTCTTTTTTTATTTTTCTTTTGGTATCAATGCTTCCACTTTTTTAAGCGCACATTTCCGCCAAAAATCTCAAATCTCCCAAAAAATGGTTCGGAAAACTCTATCACGGCCAAAGCGGAGGAAATTAGATATAAATTTTGGATAACATCCCTTATTGGGAGAACAACTATAGCTGATCGAAGACCTGAAGACCAATCCTGGGTAAATGATTATTACTGATAATCTTTATTGCTTTTCACTGCTGCGCTTAAAACCGATACGTTCCCTTGGGGATTAGGAGGATTTAATAATTTCTTTAATGCAGTAAAAATCATTTGCAGATCCTTATCATGAGCTGTTACCTTTTGTTCCAGTTGCTCCAGCTTTAATAAAATATCCTTATGCGTCAACAACATTTCCCGCATTTTGCTGAACACGCGGATAATTTGGATATTCACTGCTATTGCTCTTGCACTATTGAGTATGCAGGAGAGCATGGTAACGCCTTGTTCGCTAAAACAAAATGGAGCATATCGCAGGCCCTGCCTATCTTCTTTGGAGGTCGCATTTTGCGACCTCCAACTTTCCAGTTCATCTTTACTCATTTCGAACATAAGTCGAGTGATGCCTTGAAACTTGTCCGCAATAAAATTATCGCCTTGATATAAACGGAATGTTCGGTAAGATTCCCCTCTGGCAATTGAAAACAAAAACCGGGAGCAAGTATTTGCCCCCGGCTTTTTATATAGAACGATTTTTTTACAACCTATAAAAATCCACCTTTCCTCAGTTCTCTCACACCCTCGCCAATCTTAAATCCATTGTGGTATATCGAAATCTTATAATTGCCTTTCTGGAAATCGTTGTTCCCTTTCCACGCAAATTCGACGTGCTTCTTTTTGCCTGCTTCGATATCTACAGGAACTTTAGCCGTGAAGGGTTTTTCGCCTTCATTACGCGTGGTAAACGTTCCTGATCCGAGCGACTCAACGCTTACCGGTTTGTTGTCCGGGCCAATTATAGAAACATAAATATCCGTTGAACCGGTCTCTGCGATACGGTTATCCACATCAAAAGCAATGACCAGCTTGTCCACCTTACTTGCTTTCGTAGTAACTTTTTCTCTGCCGCTTCTTTTTTCGTCAACAGGTGTAATAGTGATGTTGGTGGCATTTAATGTGGATGCGATGCCTACTTTATCTTCAAGTCCCTTCTTTAATACTTCGAGGGTATCTTTCTGGCTCCTGAAATTGTCGCGTTCCACGGATATCGCGGCTTTTTCGGTGGTGAGGGTCTGGTTTTCATTGGTCAGACGGGCCACTTCCTGCTCCAGGCCGGCTATCTTGGTATTTAATTCAGCAATAAGTTCCTCGGCTTTTTTTCTTTCCTCGGCAGTGATCTTTTGTTTTCTTAAAATGCCGCTGATCTGCCCCTTTAATTTAGTGATCTCGGAATTACGCTCCGTGAGCTTTCCTTCGATTTCATTATTATATCCTGTTAATGAGTCCAGGCGGGAAAGAGAGGCCTCAAAGCTTTTTTGCAGTTCGTTCTTTGACGAATCAACCGCAACATATTGCGTTTGAAGCTGGGTCATCTTCTGGTCGTTATTATTTTTATCCCAGAGAAAATAACCCCATGTACCTAAAATTCCAACAGCAAGTAACCCAATGATCAGATTCTTCGAATCCCTTCGCGGTGGCTGACTTTGAGGGCTTGCCGATGGATAGTTGCTTGTGCTCATAAATTGTTATTTAGTTTAGTAATCCGGGTTTAAAATATGGCTTTTGGCAGTAGGCTAGTCCAAAACCGTGCCAATCCAGCAATTCAATTTTTAATGAAAGTGTAAAAATAAGTAATATTGTAAATGAGTGCAGAAAAGATATTAAGCGACTGGAAAAATAATCTCTATAAACCCATTTACTGGCTCGAAGGCGAAGAAGAATATTTCATCGACAAGGTGGTTAATTATGCCGAGCGCAACATCCTGAACGAGCAGGAGGCCTCTTTCAATCTGACCGTTTTTTATGGAAAAGATGCCTCATGGAGCGATGTCGTAAATGCCTGCATGCGGTACCCGATGTTTGCCGATAAACAGGTGGTGATCCTGAAAGAAGCGCAACAGATGCGCGACATCAATAAACTGGAAGGCTATATAGAAAAACCGTTGAAGTCGACAGTTTTCGTCGTTTCCTATAAAGAAAAGAAGGTAGATGGCAGAAGCCGCCTTGCCAAATTGCTGAAAGATAAGGGCGAGATGCTCTCCACGAAGAAATTATACGAAAATCAATTGCCGGAGTGGGCAAGCGACCTGGTGAAAAGCAAAGGCTATGGCATACAGCAGAAAGCTTTATTATTACTAGTAGATCATATCGGCAATGACCTGAGCCGCATCGATAATGAGATCGACAAGCTGCTGGTGAACCTCGGCAGCAGGAAGAACATTACCGAAGACGATGTGGAAAAATATGTGGGCGTCAGCAAAGAATACAATCCTTTCGAATTGCAGAATGCCCTTGCGAGAAAGGATGTGGTTAAAGCGATGACGATCGTCAAATATTTCGAAGCCAATCCCAAAGCCGCACCTATACAATTGGTACTGCCTGCGTTGTATAATTTATTCAGTAAGACCTATATGATCTTCGGCCAGCACAGCAGCGACGAAAAAGCGATAGCCACCCATATCGGCGTTAACCCTTATTTCGTGAAAGATTATTTGCTGGCCGCTAAAAATTATGGATTCGACGGTGTGCAGAATGCATTGCTTTTATTGCATCATTATAACCTTCGTTCGGTTGGCGTGGGAGATGCAGGCACCTCAGATGGCGCTTTGATGAAGGAGTTGGTGATGAAGATTGCAGGAGGGGACTAAGAAGTTAAAA
>JBGAJL010000079.1:0-19877 GCA_044224935.1 Flavitalea sp. | reverse complement strand
ATCAAGTTCCAGGAAAGTGTTATACACTAAATTGTCATGATTTATGATCTACGTTAGTGATAAAGCCAAACAGAAAGTAAACGGGCTGATGAAAGATGCCAGCATTGCCGGCCAGCCCGATTACTTTCTGCGTGTTTCGGTCGTAGGTGGCGGTTGTTCAGGATTAAGCTATAAGCTTGATTTTGATAATGAAACCAAACCTATGGACCAGGTGTTTGAAGATAATGGAGTGAAAGTGGTGACCGATCTGAAAAGTTTCCTGTACCTGGTCAACACCACCCTCGATTTTTCCGATGGCCTCAACGGAAAGGGATTCTACTTCAGCAATCCAAACGCAAGCCGCAGTTGCGGTTGTGGTGAAAGCTTTGCGGTTTAAATGCTACGAGGGCCCATGTTTAAATTCTCAAACTGCTGACTGAGAGATTTTCCCTTATTTTCGCGTGCATGTGGCCCGTTTGTAAAAAAGAATTACGGCAGTTTTTCAGCAGCCTTACAGGGTACATAGCGATCATTTTCTTCCTGCTCCTCACCGGGGCAATTCTTTTTATTTTACCCGATAATATCTTCGATTTCGGATATGCCACCCTGGAGCAGTTCTTTAAGATAGCTCCCTGGATATTGCTGGTGCTTATACCCGCCATCACGATGCGCAGCTTTTCCGAAGAATTTAAAACCGGCACATTCGAAATATTGCAGACATTGCCCCTTTCGCGCTGGCAGTTGTTATCGGGAAAATATTGCGCGGCATTGATAGTGGTGCTGATCGCCATCATTCCTACCCTGATTTATCCCATAAGCCTGCAACAGCTTTCCTCTACCGGAGGTATCGATGTTGGCGGCACTGCGGGTTCCTACATTGGCCTTATCCTGCTTTCGGCGGCGTTTGTGGCGATAGGCATCTGTTGCAGCAGTTTTACAAACAATGCTGTTGTTGCATTCATCGCGGCCGCATTTCTGTGCGTGGTCGTGTATGGCGCCTTCGACGCGCTCAGCAAAATATCCGTGTTCCAGGGTGGGGCGGATTATTATTTACAAATGCTTGGCATCGATTTTCATTATAAAAGTCTGAGCCGAGGTGTGGCGGATACCCGCGACATCATTTATTTCCTGAGCGTGATCGCGCTGTTCCTGAGCATTACGCAACGAAATCTTGTAAAAAAAGGCGCATGAAGAAAGTAATGGAATCGAAATACTGGTGGGTAGTTGTTCTGGCGGTAATTATTGCCATCAATTGCCTTGCCGCCGCTTTCCATTATCGTGTCGACCTGACCGCTGAAAAACGTTATACTTTATCCGCACCGACAAAAGAATTGCTATCCTCACTTAACGATAAAGTGAACATCGAAGTGTTCCTTGCGGGCGACATGCCTGCCGACTTCCGCAACCTTCGCAACAGCACGGATGAATTATTACAGGAATTCAAAGAAAACAGTGCCGGCAATATCCAGGTGCGTTTCAACAAACCCGGGGCGGGATTGGGCGCTGACGAAAAGCAGGATGTGTTGCAGTATCTCGACAGCATCGGCATACATCCTACTAACGTAAAGGTGCAGGCCCGGTCGGGTGAATCGCAGGAAGAACGGCTGGTTTACCCCGGCGCACTTGTTACTTATAAAAATAAAATATACCCTATCGATCTGCTGCAGGGCCAGGATATGACGGGCGGATTACAGACGCTGAATACGGCCAATGCATTGCTGGAATATAAATTCGCCAATGCCGTGCAGAAGGTGACCCAGGAAAATCCACCTGTGGTGGGCTATCTCTCGGGTAATGGCGAACCGCTCAGTTATAATGTATACGATCTGATCGAAAGAACATTAAAGCCCAATTACCATTTTTCTTTTTTACCTATTGACAGTGTAAAAACGATTCCGCTGGAATTTGATGCGATCATGATTGTGAAGCCTGCTATCCGTTTCAGTGATCAGCAGAAATTAAAGCTCGACCAGTATGTGATGCATGGTGGCCGGCTGATCTGGCTGATTGACAATCTATATGCTGAAATGGACAGCCTGCTCCGTTCGCAAAGCGATTTTATTGCCTTCGACAGGGGACTGAATATAGAAGATCAATTGTTCCGGTATGGCGTCCGCATTAACCGCGACCTTGTGCAGGACCTGCAATGTGATAAGCTTCCGCTGGCCATCGGAAACTATGGCGATAAGCCGCAAATGCAATTGGTACCCTGGACCTATTTCCCATTATTATCTTGCTACAACGATAATCCCATATCGAAGAATTTAAATACCGTTTTATCCATCTTTCCTAATTCGATCGACACGGTAGAGGCGGAAGGGATCAGGAAAACAGTGCTGCTGGCTACATCTGAAAATTCAAGAACGCTCAGCACGCCCGCGATCGTTTCGCTGAACAGCGTAAAAACCGAAGATGACCTGAAGACATTTGATAAAAAGAATATTCCTGTTGCGGTATTGCTCGAAGGAAAATTTCAATCGCTGTTTGCCAACCGGATTTCCTCGTCAATGGCCGACACGCTGGCCAATATTTACCGGCAGCCATATCTCCGCGAAGCGGAAAAGGACAACAAAATGATCGTTGTTTCGGACGCCGATATCGTAGCCAATGTGGTCACACAGAACGAGGGGCCCTTGCAGATGGGAACCAACCAGTTTACCAAAATGCAATATGCCAACAGGGATTTTATTTTAAATGCAATAGAATACCTTGTCAATCCTTCCGGGATATTGTCGGCCAGATCGAAAACGCTTGCGCTTCGCCTGCTCGACACCGGCAAACTGGAAACCGGGAAAACGAAATGGCAGATCCTGAATGCGGGAATACCGGTTTTTTTAATCCTTTGCTTCGCCTTTATTTACCAGGCGATCAGAAATAAGAAATTTACATCATGAACCTTGACCAGTTAACATATCTGATATTCGGCGTGGTAGTGATTTTGGCGCTGGTGTTCGATCTTGGGCTCCTCAGTAAGAAGACCTCGCATATTACCATTAAGAAAGCGCTATGGCAAACGATATTCTGGGTATCGCTCGCCGTCATCTTCATGTTTTTTGTCTGGTATGAATACGGGCAAAATATTGCAATTGAATACATCAGCGCTTATCTCACCGAATGGTCGCTGAGCATCGATAATATTTTTGTGTTCATCCTTATATTTTCTTTTTTCGGCATGAAAGAAGATTATTATGCGAGAGTGTTGCTGATCGGTATATTGATGGCCATCGTATTCAGGGTTATTTTTATTACCGTCGGTATTGCGCTGGTAGAACGTTTCGGATGGCTGCTGTATATTTTCGGAGGTATACTTGTTTTCACCGGCGTGCGTATGTTTACGGCCAAACACGAAGACGCGCCGGATCTGTCGCAGAATAAAGTATATAATTTCTTAAGAAAAATATTGCCGCTTACCGCGGAAGACGGAGACGGAAAATTTACCGTGAGAAGAAACGGTAAAAAATACTATACCTCTATATTCGTAGTAGTGGTGTTGCTGGCTACAACAGACATCGTGTTTGCACTGGATTCCATCCCCGCCGTATTCGGAATCTCCACGCACCGGGTGGTTATCTACACCTCTAACATCTTCGCGGTATTGGGGCTGCGATCCCTTTTCTTTTTGCTTCGTGGCGCCGTGGGCCGGTTTGCCTATCTGCAGCAGGGTATCGCGATCGTACTGATATTTATCGGCTTAAAAATGCTTGCTGAGATCTTCCATATCAGGATACCGGTGTATGTGTCATTACTGGTGATCCTGGTGTGCCTTACCGCCTCGATGCTGTATTCGGTTTATGATGCCAATAAAAAAGACAGGGAAATTGAAGACCGGGGTGATGAAGAACTTCATTAGCACGACCTAAACAATCGTCACTTGGAATACCATATTTCGCAAATAGCATCTATTGTAAAAGGCAAACTGATTGCCCGTGCCGACGATGTGGTTGTAAGGGAATTACTCACCGATACAAGGCGTGCCGTATTTCCGGAGTCTTCCCTGTTTTTTGCCTTAAAGGGTGAGCGCAGGGACGGTCACCATTTTATCGAAGAGGCTTATAATAAAGGCATCCGGAATTTTATTGTCAGCCACGAACCACAGGAATTACCCGGCTCCAATATAATCCTGGTGAGTGATGTACTCGCTGCCCTGCAGATGCTTGCAGCATACCACCGCGCTAAATTTCATTATCCGGTGGTGGGGATAACGGGAAGCAATGGAAAGACCATCGTTAAAGAATGGCTCAGCCAGATGCTGGACGAAGAATATACTATCGTACGCAGCCCGAAGAGCTATAATTCACAGATAGGCGTGCCGTTGAGTATATGGCAAATGAGCGAATCCGATACGCTGGGTATTTTTGAGGCCGGTATTTCGCAGAGCGGTGAAATGGAGAAATTACAGAAGATCATTCAACCCACCATAGGAATATTTACCAATATCGGTGATGCACATGCGACGGGATTTTTGAACGCGCGGCAGAAGATAAATGAAAAGCTGCGTTTGTTCTCGAACGTCGGGGCGCTGATTTATTGTAAGGATTATGCCGAGCTTAATGAATGCGTGGCATCCATGCGCAGGAACCTGAAAACCGGTGCGGAAGAACCCTTCGGTATTATTAGCTGGAGCCGTATCATGGATGCAGAGCTTCGTATTACGGAAGTGACGAAAGGCGAAACGCATTGCCGCATTGATGCCATCTTCAACGGTGAGAAAATAAATATTTCCATCCCTTTTACCGACGACGCATCTATCGAAAATGCAATCAATTGCTGGTGCCTGTTGTTATACCTGGAAATTCCCCGGGAAAAGATAAAAAGCAAGATGCTGGCGTTGCAAAGTGTGGCAATGCGGCTGGAATTGAGAGAAGGGATAAATAATTCATCACTGATCAACGACAGTTACAGCGCGGACCTCAGCTCGCTGAAGATTGCGCTCGATTACCTCGGGCAACAACATCAGCATCCGAAAAAAACCGTTATCCTTACTGATTTCCTGGAAAGCGGGGGCACGGAAAAAACCGTTTATTCCGATATCGCCAAATTGCTGGGACAACATAAAATAGACAGGCTGATAGGCATCGGCCCCGTGATCAGCCGTAACGAAGCCGCGTTTCAGCAGAATAAAAATACCACTGCGAAATTTTTTGTTTCGGTAGAAGATTTTAAGCAGCAATTTTCCCGCACGCATTTCGCCAATGAAACAATATTGATAAAAGGTGCGCGCGCATTTGCACTGGAGCAGATCAATAATATGCTCGAAAACCAGACGCACCAGACCGTACTCGAAATTAATCTCGATGCTTTATTGCACAACCTGCATGCTTACCAGCAATTGCTGCTGCCCTCGACCCGGTTGATGGCGATGGTGAAAGCTTTTTCTTATGGCAGCGGCAGTTATGAAATTGCCAGCGCGCTGCAGTTTCATAAGGTCGATTACCTGGCGGTAGCTTATGCCGACGAGGGGGTGGATCTTCGCAAGGGAGGTATTAACCTGCCCGTGATGGTGATGAATCCTGATGAATCTGCATTCAGTACACTGGTCGATTATAACCTGGAGCCCGAAATGTATTCGCTGGAGCTCATCCGCTCTTTTGAAAAATTTTTAAGGAAAGAAGGGTTAACACAATTTCCTGTTCACATTGAGCTCGAAACGGGAATGAATCGCCTGGGCTTTGCCACGGATGATATCGGTGCACTGCTGGAGATACTGCATTCGAATGTTTTCAGGGTGCAATCGGTCTTCAGCCACCTGGTAGCGAGCGAAGATCCGGGGTTCGATTATTTCACCAATCAGCAGGCAGAGCTGTTCCGGCAGATGAGCGATAGGATGGAGCAGGCGCTCCCCTATCATTTTATCAGGCATCTTTGCAACACTTCCGGTGTGTCGCGGCATCCCGAACTGCAGTTCGATATGGTGCGCATAGGTATTGGCTTGTATGGCATAGACAGCGTTCACGAGGCTGCTCTCACGGAAGTATCGACCTTGCGGACAGCTATTGCGCAGATAAAACATCTCAAAGCGGGAGAAACGGTCAGCTATGGCCGGTCGGGAGTAGTGGCCCGCGATTCACGCATCGCGACCGTGCGCATCGGCTACGCCGACGGCTATCCCCGCAGCCTTGGCAATGGCAGGGGCAGGATGCTGATCCACGGAAGGCGCGTTCCTACTATTGGCAATATCTGCATGGACATGACCATGGTAGACATCACCGATGTGCCCGAAGCCTCCGAAGGGGACACGGTGACCGTATTCGGCCGAAACCTGCCGGTTGCCGAAGTGGCTAAATGGGCCGGTACCATCCCTTATGAAATGCTGACCGGCGTTTCGCAGCGGGTAAAAAGGGTTTATTTCCAGGAGTAGGATGGTTGGGGCATGTCGCGCAGATTTAAACCCACCCCCTAACCCGGAGGAGGGGATGTAGCTCCCGAAGCAGCGTCGGGGGTGGTCGCTCCTTCCAGAACCCAATAACACACTTGCGCCAGATTGCTATATATTTGCGGACTAAAAATCAGATTTTGAAGAGCAGATCCATTGCCATCATCATCATAGCGATCATCCTGGCTGATCAGGGGCTGAAATTCTGGAAGTAAAAACGCATATGGCCTACCAGGAGCAGATCCCATTGCTGGGTTCGTGGTTCCGGTTGTTTTTTATTGAGAATGAGGGCATGGCATGGGGTTGGAAATTCGGTGGCGACTGGGGCAAGATGGCCCTGACCCTGTTCCGGCTGGTGGCGGTGATCTTCGGCGTGTTTTATATTAAACAGATTGTCAGAAAGAAATTTCATCCCGGCTTTATCGTCTGCGTAGGGCTGATATTTGCGGGTGCGCTGGGCAACCTGATCGATAGCCTTTTTTACGGGCTGATATTTTCCAACAGCGATATCGGCACCCCGCTGGCCCAGGTATTTCCCGCAGGAGGTGGCTATGCCGGCTTCCTGCATGGACGGGTGGTGGACATGCTGTATGCGCCGATAATAGAAGATAAAGTGCTCCCTTCCTGGATACCGGTTTGGGGGGGTGAGCGATTTACCTTTTTTTCGCCTATCTTTAATATAGCAGATGCTTCTATTTCAGTTGGCGTGATAGCCATTCTGCTCTTCCAAAAAAGATTCTTTAAGAAAAGCCTTCACCAGAACACCTCTTCCGCAGGTATCGATTCCAATGATCCCGTGAACGACAATATCCGTGCATTATAAATTTTAAAGATCCGGAAATGAAACTGTTTAGCAAGTTCGCGGTGATTTTGGCGCTATTTGCCCTGCTGTTTGCGTGTAAAAAAGAAAGAAGTTTTGAGAACCCAGATCACACAATCGTAGATCGCATCTGGCAATTTAAAGAAGAAGGAAAACTTTTCGGAGGCGTTATGGATTCGGCATTCATCCGCACGATCGGTACAGGTAATTCGCTCACCGTGTTCGGGCCGGCCATCGATGGCAAGGGAGAAATTGTTATGCAGATTCTCTCCAATGGAAAGGGCCCCATAATGAAAGGCGCGTATAATAACTCCCAGCTCCTGTTTCAGTATGCTGAAAACGGAAACATCATCTTTCAGAATACCGCTGCCGATAATTTCACCATTACCATTACTTCTATTGACAGCCTTGTTGTAACGCGAATATTTTCGGGGTGGTAGTGGATGCCCTGGGCAATAAACAGACTATTTCCGATGGAAAATTCTCAACAGTGGTTGCCGGTAGCGGTAACCTGCCCGCCGTTGCCGACAGCGATTATTTTCCTTTGCAAAAGAGATGGAATTATGTAGATGTCGATAACGAAAGGCTCTCTATCCAAAACATTGGCGATACTACGTTTGGTGTTGATGTATTCAAGAAGTTTTATAACGATTGGACGGGCCATACCAAATACTATCGCAAATCGGTGCCGGTATATTACCAGTACATCGACAGTGCATTCGGAACGGCGCTGGACGAACCGAAGCAGATGATTATTTTACAGGATAATCTTGAAGTAGGCGCCAGCTGGACAAATGATCCTTTCCTGGTGAATTACGACGCAGGCGGAGGAAATTTCTTTCCAATCAGGGCCAGGTTAAAATGCACTATAACCCAAAAGGATTTTACTGCTTCCTTCGGTGGAAAAGCCTACGATAACTGCATAGAAGTTACCGGTACCCTTGAACAACTGTATGGAATGGACTGGGTAGGGCTCTCCGATACGGAAACGATAACCGTCTTTGCCAAAGGCGTAGGCATCGTGTATTACCAGGACCTTGAGAGAGGGCTGGACTGGAGCCTCAGCAGTTACGATCCCGGCTTTTTTTAGATCTTTCCCACCATGTGCGCGGGAACTACCCATTCATCGAACTGTGCCGGTGTTACATAACCGAGCTTTACGGCCATCTCTTTTAATGTCGTTCCTTCCTTATGCGCTTTCTGGGCAATTTCAGCGGCTTTATAATAGCCGATCTTCGTATTCAATGCAGTAACCAGCATTAAAGAATTTTCGACATGCTTGCGGATATTCGCTTCTATCGGCTCGATACCTATTGCACATTTATCATTAAAAGAAACACATCCGTCAGCAATTAACCGTGCACTGTGCAGGAAATTATAAATGATCATCGGCTTGAACACGTTTAGCTCAAAATGACCGGTGGCGCCTCCCACATTTATCGCTACGTCATTACCTAATACCTGGGCGGCGATCATGGTCAGGGCCTCGCATTGCGTAGGATTCACTTTTCCCGGCATAATAGATGAACCCGGTTCATTGTCGGGAATAAATAGTTCGCCGATGCCGGAACGTGGCCCCGACGACAGCAAACGCACATCGTTGGCAATTTTCATCAGGCTCACGGCAACCGTCTTTAATGCTCCATGTGCTTCAACAATTGCATCGTGCGATGCAAGCGCCTCGAATTTATTTTCTGCTGTGATAAAGGGCAGGCCTGTCAGCGCGGCGATATGCTTTGCAACATTTACAGCATAGCCCTCGGGGGTGTTGATGCCGGTTCCCACGGCCGTTCCTCCCAGCGCTAATTCAGATAAATGCGGCAGTGTATTTCTGATGGCCCGTAAACCGTGATCTAACTGTGACACATAACCGCTGAATTCCTGTCCCACGGTCAGGGGAGTGGCATCCATGCAGTGTGTCCGGCCGATCTTCACCATCTTCATGTATTTCCCGCTTTTTTCCCTTAAGGTGTTCCTTAGTTTTTCAATAGCGGGAATGACCGATTCAACAATTATTTTATACGCAGCGATATGCATTGCGGTAGGGAAGGTATCGTTGGACGATTGTGATTTATTTACATCGTCGTTCGGATGCAGTACTTTTTCTTTATCGGTCAGTTTTCCTCCATTGATCACATGGCCACGGTAAGCGATCACCTCGTTAACGTTCATGTTGCTCTGTGTGCCGCTACCCGTCTGCCATACCACGAGCGGAAAATATTCATCCAGCTTTCCATCAAGGATTTCGTCTGCGACTTTGCCGATCAGTTCTGTTTTTTCTTTACTCAGAACACCCGCTTCCTGGTTAGTAATCGCCGCGGCCTTTTTGAGATAGGCAAATGCGCGGATTATTTCTTTGGGCATTCTGTTAATATCCTGTGCGATTTTGAAATTATCGATGCTGCGCTGGGTTTGCGCTCCATAATATGCTTCTGCAGGAACCTTCACTTCACCCATAGTGTCTTTTTCGATACGATAGTTCATGGTATAAATTTTATCTGCCTTTAAATATTGCTTTTCTTTTTTCCAGGAACGCCGACTTTCCTTCTTTCAGATCTTCCGTAGCAAAGCACTGTCCGAACAAGTCGGCCTCAAGCGTATAGCCATCTTTTGTTTCATCGAATACCGCATTGGCTGCCGTAACGCAGGCCGCGAGGGCAAGAGGCGCTTTCGTATTGATGATATTCAATATCTCATTTGCTTTCGCTAAGAGATTTTCCGGCTCTGTAACATGGTTAATCAGTCCGTATTGCAGGGCGGTATGGGCGTCAATCATGCTGGCTGTGAGTAATAACTCCATTGCCCTGCCTTTTCCTATTAACTGCACCAATCTTTGCGTTCCGCCATAACCGGGCAGTAATCCGAGGTTTACTTCCGGCTGACCGAATTTCGCATTGGAAGATGCGATGCGGAAATGGCAGCTCATTGCCAGTTCGCAACCTGCGCCTAAAGCAAAGCCGTTTATCGCTGCGATAACCGGTTTTGGCGAACGTTCGAATTTGAAAAAGATGTCCTGTCCCTTTTTTGATAATGCCGTTCCGGCTTCGCGGATACCGTTGAACTCGCTGATGTCGGCCCCGGCAACAAAAGCTTTTGAGCCGGCGCCGGTGATTATCGCCGAGCGGATTTCATTGTTCGAATAAATTTCATCTGCCACCTGCCCCAGCTCTGCCATTACAATAGTGTTAATGGCGTTTAATTTATCGGGTCGGTTGATGGTGACCGTGAGGATATTGTTTTCTAAAGAAGTAAGCAATGTTTGATACATAAATCGTATTTAGTATTAGAAATCCCTGTGTTCCGCTACCCAGTCTTTGATATATGTTGCAATTTCAGTGGTGGAGGTTCCCGGTGGAAACAGGCGGCCCACGCCCATTTCATTTAATTTTTTCATATCGTCTTCAGGAATGATTCCTCCCCCGGTTACGAGTACATCGTTCATGTTTTTTTCTTTCATCAGCGCTATCACTTTGGGAAAAACGGTCATGTGCGCCCCGCTCAGTATGCTGATGCCGATTGCATCCACGTCTTCCTGCAATGCGGCGTTGACAACCATTTCGGGCGTTTGGCGCAGGCCGGTATAGATTACTTCCATACCTGCATCGCGGAGGGAGGTTGCGATTATTTTTGCGCCACGGTCGTGCCCGTCGAGGCCAATTTTGGCAACGAGTATTCGGAGTGGTCTTTGTTTTCTCATGATGGCGTAATTTATAAAAATGCTATAAGGCCGGTGTTTTATAGTTCGGGATGGTTAATAACATGCAATATCCTGTTGCAGGTTTCTGTTTTTCCAATGATCTCTGCAATTTCAAAAACGCCCGGCCCCATCTTTTGTCCTACCAGCATTATCCGCAGGGGAAGCATCACTTCGCCGGCTTTGATATTTTTGGAAGCGGCCAGTTCCTTGAATTTATTTTCCAGCGAATGTGCGTTCCATTCTGTTTCGTTTTCAAATAATGTAATCGCTTCCTTAAAGAACGCATTCTTATCATTATTCCATTTTGGCTTGATGGAATGGATGTCGATATCTTTTGGCGATTCGAAAAAGAAAAAGCTGTTTGGCCAGATATCGCTGAGCAGGGTGCAGCGGTCTTTAATGATTGTGGCTACGTTCTTTAAAACAGCAGGATCGTAATTCAGTTTTTTCTCTTCCAGGATGTTCTTTAATTCTTTTGAAATAATCACCTCCCCGTCCTTTCTGAGCCATTCGTGGTTGAACCATTTTGCTTTTTCATAATCGAATTTAGCGCCATGGCTGTGCACGCGCTCTATCGAAAATCGTTTTATCAATTCTTCTTTGCTGAATATCTCCTGCCCGCTGCCGTCGTTCCAGCCCAACAGGGCAAGCATATTAATGAACGCTTCCGGTAAAAATCCTTTTTCCCGGAAACCTTCCGTGAGCTCATTTGTTTTAGGATCGAGCCAGTTCATCCCGAATACCGGGAAGCCATATTTTGCGCCGTCTCTTTTGCTGAGCTTGCCGTGGGGGCCCAGTATAAGTGGAAAATGCGCCCATTGGGGCATGTGCTCCAGGCCAAACAGGTATTTCCATAACAACACATGCACGGGTGCACTGGGCAGCCATTCTTCACCACGGAACGAATGTGAAATTTCCATTGCATGATCGTCGGCAACCACAGCGAGGTGATAGGTGGGCATACCGTCTGCTTTTAATAACACCTTGTCATCGATGGTGCTGCTGTTGAAGCTTACGGTTCCGCGGATCATGTCGGTAAAGCTGATCTCCTCATTCTCCGGCATCCGGATACGGATCACGTGAGGCGTATTGTTTTGCAGTAGCCGATCCGTTTCCTCCCTGTTTAACGTGAGGGAGTTACGCATTTTATTTCTCAGCTCGTGGTTGTATTGCGGTGAAGGATTGGCTTCGGTTTTATAGGTCTGCCGCATCGCTTCCAATTCTTCCGGCGTGTCGAAAGCATAATAGGCATGGCCGTCGCGAACCAGTTGTTCGGCATACTGGCGATACGATGCTTTGCGTTCGCTTTGGCGATAGGGGCCGAAGGGGCCACCGGTTTTAGGGCTCTCGTCCGGCTCGAGGCCGCACCAGCTCAGGCAGTCATAGATATATTGCTCTGCTCCTTCTACGAATCTTCCCTGGTCGGTGTCTTCAATTCTCAGGATGAACTTGCCCCCATGCTGGTGAGCAAACAGGTAATTGTACAGCACGGTCCTCATGCCGCCGAGGTGCAGCCCCCCGGTGGGGCTCGGGGCAAACCGTACCCTTACATTTTTTGCCATAGGCCGCAAATATACGCCCCCCTGACCCTTCCCGGCAAGGAGATCCGGGAACCTGCATAAATTGATACGTTTAAGCGTTTTAACAGCGTGAAATTCCTGGGATTGATACTTGCTTTTGTGATGGCGCAGCCCGCTACCGCACAGCTGATCTACGAGACCGTGTGGGTTGATTATGACAGCGCCTGGGAATATAAATCGCTGCAGTTGATTCCTATCCGCCCGAAAGCAGAAGGCGGGGGACGTATGGGCACGATGATTTCGCTGAGCAATGCGATAAAACAGGGCGTGGCCACCCTCTCCGAAAGAGGAACTGCTTCGACCGAAAACGTTCACTGGCTCAAAATAAATAACCGCTCGGATAAATCGATATTCGTGGCTTCGGGCGAAACATTTTCCGGCGGCCGGCAGGACCGGATGATAACCAGGGATACCATTCTTTTACCTACAGGGCGGGATCAATACGTGCCGGTGATGTGCATTGAGGAAGGACGATGGAGCGAGAAGGAAAAGAAAATAATATATAACAATTATGCGGACCTTAGCCTTCGCAGGGTGCTGGACCGGTCGAAGAACCAGGTGCTGGTCTGGAAAGAAATACTGTCGCAGCTGGACAGCGCAAAACTTAATTCAATCACCTTCGCTTACAACGCGTTAAAGCAGACAAAAGATTATAAAATAAAAGAGGATGAATACCTGAAATTTTATCTCGATAAATTCAGGCATTCCGATAGCACTGTCTGCGGGTTCGTGTGTGTAAGCGGTAATAAAGTAATTGGCTGTGATATTTTTAAGGATCGCGAAATGTTTTATGACCAGCTGGCGCCTTTACTTACGGGATATATCAGCGAGGCCGTAATACATGGCAGTATTCCCCTGCTGAAAAAGGAAGAGATCAAAATTTACATGGACCAGTTGCTTGCAAACGAAACGGCACAGGAGGAATACTGTAGGAAAAACGGGAAAATATTCAGGGTAAATAATACGGTGATACACGTAACTTCATATTAGTTATGTTTTACCTGATAAAAACACCGGCTGTTCTGCGAAAATTATATCCTGCGTCCTGTATCTGGAACTATTCAAGAACAGAAAAAATTCTCTATTTAAGCTTTGATGACGGCCCGCATCCGGTGGCCACGCCTTTTGTATTGGATTTATTAAAGCAATACAATGCTGCGGCGACATTTTTTTGTGTAGGAAAAAATGTGGTGCAATATCCGGAGATATATAAAAGAATCCTGAACGAGGGGCACAAAACGGGTAATCATACGTTCAACCATCTCAATGGGCGGAAGAGCCCCGATAAAGAGTATATGGATAATATAAAGGAGGCGGCGAAATATATCGACAGTGACCTGTTCCGGCCTCCGTATGGACGACTGACCAATTTCCAGGCGAGGCTGCTGACCAACGTGGAAAACAACAAGAAGCAACGGGCTTTCAAAATTGTGATGTGGGATGTGCTGAGCGCTGATTTTGACCGTTCGCTTTCCGGTGAAAAATGTACGGCGAACGTTATCAGGAACGCACGGCAGGGGTCTGTGGTGGTATTTCATGATAGCGAGAAGGCATTCCCGCGTTTGGAAAAATCGTTGCCTGAAGTGCTGAAACATTTCACAGGGGAGGGCTATGCGTTTGCGTCCATCCCGGGATGAGGCCCCGGATTATAAGCGTCTTAAAATAAGTTGGGCCGGGGTAGAAACCCTGGCCCGTTTTTAATCCGTACCCTATGAAAACTTTTTTAAAGGTAGAACTTTTTTAATAATTGCAAACTTATTTATATAAGTCCAAAATGGGCAAGTCCGCACCAGCACTGAAATAGCGGCGATTGATCGTTTAAGCTGGGGAGCAAATGGGTACCTTTGCGGGGTATGAAAACAATGGAACTGATCGATACCCATGCGCACCTATACCTGGAAGATTTTGGGCCCGACATCGATGTTGTCATGCAGCGGGCGATGCAGGAGGGGGTGAGCAGGATATATCTTCCGTCGCTCGACAGCGCACATTATGAGATGCTGTTTAATCTTGAAGCGCGGTTTCCTGACCAATGTTTTGCAATGGCGGGTATTCATCCCTGCTATATCGGCGAGAACTATGCCCGGGAGCTGGAACTGCTGCGTACGATGCTGGCCGGGCGCCGGTTTGCCGCGGTGGGTGAGATCGGGCTGGACTATTACTGGGACACGACATTCCGGAAGGAGCAGAAAATAGCCTTCGAGCAGCAGATGGGGCTGGCGCTTGAGTATGAGCTGCCCATTGTTATCCATTCGAGGAATTCGATGGAGGACACCATTGGCATGCTGCAATCGGCGCGGGGTACCCGGTTGAAGGGCATCTTTCATTGTTTTTCCGGGAGCCTCGAAAATGCCAGGGATATTATTGACTGCGGTATGTATCTCGGTATTGGGGGCGTGATCACGTATAAGAATGCGGGATTGGCCGAAGTGATTGCCGAGGTGCCGCTGGAGCACATCGTTTTAGAAACGGATGCGCCCTATTTAACGCCGGTGCCTTTCAGGGGTAAAAGGAACGAGAGCAGTTATCTCAGGTATATTGTAGCCCGGCTGGCAGAGGTAAAAAAAATGAGTGAGGAGGTGGTGGCAGCGGTTACGACGGAGAATGCGAAGAGGGTGTTTGGGTAGGTAATGACGAGAGCAGCAAAAACTTTGCGTTTTAAATAAGTGTAAGGATGTGCGGTTATGGAATGAGCGATAGTATTTGACGTTTTTTGGCTGCAGATATGTATTTTTGCCGCCCTTCGCTATAAGCATGGATAGCTTTGCCATCCGAAGCTTAGCGCAGGATGGAGAGATGTCCGAGTGGCTGAAGGAGCACGCCTGGAAAGTGTGTATAGGGGAAACTCTATCGCGGGTTCGAATCCCGCTCTCTCCGCTGATGGGGACTGATCGTCAAAAAGATGGTCAGTCCCTTTTTCATTTTCGGCTGTATTCCATTTATAGCCTAAGAATTCTTACGGAACAGAGGTTTAAAATAACTGATAGTAACCGAATTCTTATACAGGTGTTTTTAATATACTAAAACTTTTATTCCGGTAACTCCTGTAAATTGTTCCAGGGAATTACATTGATGCCATTGCTTCTTTTTTGCAATTCATTTCCCGCATAAATAACAGTTCCTTCTGTAGAACCAGTTATTTTACTCCAGAACGGAAATTTTTTGAAATATTCGCTGGTGATTGTTTTGCCCGCTTTTATTTCTATCGGATATAAATGCGTTCCTTTATCAATTACAATGTCCATCTCGTTTCCTGTATTGTCGCGCCAGAAGTATAGATCAAAGGGGAGGTTCCGGTTGTAGCGATCTTTAATGAGTTCCCCGACTATATAATTTTCAAATAAATTTCCCTTCAGGGGGTGTAAGTCTAACAATGAAACTTTATTAATGCCAAGCAAAGAACAAGCAAGACCAGTATCGCAAAAATAGAGTTTGGGCATCTTAACCAGTCTCTTATTAAAATTTTGATGATGAGGTCGTAAAAGATGAATAATAAAGCTGCTTTCCAGTACACTCAGCCAAGACGATATTGTTTTGCTGTCTACTCCCGCTTCAACGGCAAGGTTATTCATATTCAATAACTGACCTATGCGGCCAGCACAAAGTTTTAGAAATCGTTCGAAGAGGTTGAGATTGCTTATATTTTTTATTTGCCGCACATCTCTTTCAACATAGGTCGCGATATAATTGGGCAGCCACTTCTCCGGTGGAATCTGATTGTCAAATAATGGTGGGTATCCACCATAAAATAACGCCTCATCCACAGAAAATGATCGTTGGGCGGCTTTTTCTGCCTCGGCATGAGAGAAGGGTAACAAATACAGATAACCAATTCTTCCGGCAAGGCTTTGCGATATATTTTCCTGCAATAAAAAGTTATTGGAGCCTGTCAGGATGAACTGCCCTTTCTGTGGATTTTCATCAAGAACTTGCTGCAAATAAGAAAATAACTCAGGCACTCGCTGCACTTCATCAAATACTGCCCCTTCTTTTTTATACTGCTCCAGAAAGCCCCTGGGGTCTTGTAAGGCAAAACTTCGGGTATCAGGGTTTTCAAGAGACACGTATGGTTTGTTAGTAAAGATGCTTCGGGCCAGCGTAGTTTTGCCTGATTGCCGGGGTCCTACTATTGCAACAGATTTAAATTGCCTCGCCAGGGTTTGCACTTCTCCTGTAGCAGTTCTTGTTATCATAAAAACAAATTTACAATCATGGAATTGAATTCCGAAATTGTAAGAACAATTTGTTTTTGTGCTTTAACAATATTATTATCAATTAATTAGATAAATCGTAATTGATCCAAAAATGCTAATAGAGGAGTCAAGTGTTCGATAGAAATCCCGCTCTCTCCGCTGAACCAAACAAATGACCTGCGTAAGCAGGCATTTTTGTTTGGGAGACTCGCCGAGCTTGCTTGAGCGAGGCGGACAAACGAAAGGGTGGGCCAAATTCAATTCGAGGTATTCAATGATCAGAGATAAAACCTCATCAATCTTCGAGACGTTAAGATTTACAGTAACAGTGTTTAAAGATTCTCGCCCAATTTATTTTCTATCGTCCGAGTGCGAGACATGTTTTTTCGTATCGGGTGCCCAATCGAAATATACTGCTTTGCCTTGCTTTATATTGTCATTTATAGCGTTCCGTGATACTCTTTTATTAAAGTTGGACGATACCAGTCTGTTGTTCAAATTGATCGTCATACTATCTATGTAACTTGCCTCGATCATACATCGTCATATATCACAAAAAAGAAATGAAACGCCTGATTGCAGTCATCTTTATTTTAATCATTCCATTTTTCAACATTGCTCAAATCAATGGTTCGCGGCTGGATAGCCTGTTCGATCAGCTCACAGCCAATGAACTGGCAATAGGCAGCATGGCAGTCACTCAAAACGGGAAGATGATTTACCAACACTCCTTTGGCAAAGACCAAACCCCTTTAACGGAATACCGGATTGGCTCTATTACCAAGGTGTTTACAGCAGTATTGACTTACCAATTAATCGATGCCCATCGCTTAACTTTGAGCGATCACCTCAGCCGCTTTTTTCCCGACTTACCTAATGCGGACAGGATCACGATCGCAGAACTATTGGGCCACCGCAGCGGCCTGGCCAACTTTACCAATAACACCGATTTTAATACCTGGAAGGATCAGCCCAAAACGCATGAACAATTGCTGGCGCTGATCAAACAGCAAAAGCCGGACTTTGAGCCGGATGCCAAAGCTGATTATAACAATTCAAATTACCTGCTGTTAGGCTATATCGCCGAAAGGTTATATAGGCATCCTTATCAGGAACTGGTGAACGAGAAAATCATACGGCCACTCGGCTTAAAACATACCTATTATGGTGAGAAAGCCGGCTTTGCGGATGGCGAGGCTATCTCTTATAAATATTTCGACAGCACCTGGAAGCCTGACCGTGCTGTCTATCTGGATAACTTTGCCGGCGCAGGCGCCCTCATATCAACACCCCAGGATTTATGTACATTCATTACCGCGCTATTTAATGGCAAATTAATCAGTAAGCAAAGCCTTGCTGTTATGAGAACGATTCGGGATGGTTACGGCATGGGACTCTTTCCTTATGGCGATAAGTTGCATACAGGTTTTGGCCATAACGGTAAAACCGAAGGCTTTGGCAGCTCGATGCAATATTATCCCGAAAAAAGCTTCGCCATTGCCTATTGTACCAATGGCGAAGTGTTTCCGAAATCACGTATCCTTGACCATATTTTCAGAGCCTGTTTCGACATTCCGGATACGCTGGAAACCTTTGACTCCGTTAAACTCGACAGCGCTCAACTAAAACTATTTACCGGCACCTATAGCGCATCTTCGGGCATGCAACTTTCTCCCCGACTGGAAAACGGGAAACTTCTTGTCACTGTAAAAGGCAAAGACTTCGAACTTACCCCGATCTCTACAAACGAGTTCTGGAATAAACCCTTCGGATTCTTCTTTTGGTTTGATAAGGATGGCCAGCGGTTATTGCTACAGGATGTTGACGATGTTTATGATCTGCACCGGTAATTGCGGGGATAGTATCATTAAGCGTTGTTAAATCAGTACCACCGTATTTTATAATTGACATATATCATCAGCTTGTTCTGTAGTCAGGATTAAATTTTGCCCGAAGATTTTTTTTGATGAAGCATTAACTGTTTCAGCAAAAACTTCAAGTCTATAATCCCCAGAGGAAAAGATTCATTGCTCATTTTTCGGAAGTAAAAAATGATGATAGAGTAAAATTCCGCTTCTGCAGATTTGCGTTATGAAATATATTTAGCTAATCCATCTACGCTGAAATCTAATCAACAGGTAACTATCAAAGAGATTTTAGATTGTGCTGATATGCAAGAATTCGTTTTATATTGGGCTAAAAAGAAACTTGGAAAACTGCAAAGGGGTAACGTAAAAGGATTCATAATTTGATGAACATTATTGATACAATTGATCATGCTGCAATACTAAAGTGTCAATTAGCGCCTATTTTAACTGATAATCAATCACTTAATTCCGTCGAGAAACGCCAATAATGGTATAAGGTGTTCGACTGTAATCCCTTCCAGCCGCTTTCGCCAGCCAGAGATGAACGTCATGAGGTTCCATCTACTGCAAACCATTTACCTGTAGAACTGGTGTTCTACTTTTGCAGTAAATATAAAGCTCTCGATTTTGAGCGGTACCTAAAGTCAGGCTCAGGAAGAGTGTTTAGGAATAAACGATTTCTATAGTTGATATTCTGATGTAAAACAAAATTTGTTCTACTTTAGTCGGCAATTATTTAAGTCAGCCGATTGAATAGTTTTTTAAAAACAGGAGAAGAAGGACTGCTCCGGATGGTGGCCGAAGGAGATGAGCGGGCTTTTTCAAAACTCGTCGCCCGCTATTCGGACCTTATTTACCGGTACCTGGTATATTGGTTAAAGGAACCCCGGCTCGTTGAAGAAGTGGCACAGGATATCTTTATCGGTGTATGGAGAAACCGGCAAAAGCTGCCGGAGATAGATAATTTTCAGGGCTACCTCTATATAATGGCCCGCAATAAAGCGTTTACCGAACTTAAAAAACAACTGGCCACACCTTCCACCCAGGATACAGAGATCCTGGAAGAAATAATGATTCGCCCGCATCATACCCTGGAATTAAAAGAGCTGTCGGCCATGCTTCACAACGCGGTCGAAGCGCTGCCCCCACGCCGTAAAGAGATTTTTAGACTCAGCAGGGAAGAGGGCCTCACCTATGACATGATCGCTGAACAATTGCAGATTAGCCGCGGTACCGTTAAGGATCACATGGTTTCGGCACTTCTTTTTCTCAGGCATTATATAAGCGAACAGGCCGGTATCATCATTTCTATGCTGGGCTGGCTGTTAACGGCGGCATTTTTTTAAAATAAAAGAAATTTTTATGGC
>JBGAJL010000078.1:0-20734 GCA_044224935.1 Flavitalea sp. | reverse complement strand
CAGCTGAATAAACCCCAGGTAATGTTTATTTACCAGGACCGCAACTTCTGGTTCGTAGCGGGGTTCATGCTGTATCTCTCGGGTACCCTGTTTTTATTTATCGCGGCCACTTTTATGTCGAAGGCCCAACGGGACCAGAACTGGCCCATTCTTTATTTTGCCAATGTGGCAAAAAATATTTTTTTCGCTCTTGCGTTCTCAAGAAAGGATTCCATACCGCATCTCCAATCACTTGAAAACCCATTCGACCATAGTATTTTCGAAAGCCCAATTAAAACTTAACTTACATCATTCTTGAATCAGAGCATGATCTTCCTTAACGCAACCCATCCCAGCAACGAAGTATCGCTGATGCTGTTTTTTGGAACCATCGGTATGCTGGTGCTTGCCATAGGAATGATCGTCTTTATCATCTTCCACCAGCGAAAGGTGATCCGCTATCAGCTTCGCCTGCAAAAGCTCGAATACGAACAGCAGAAAACATTGCTCAACGCATCGATCCGTTTCCAGGAAGAAGAAAGGCAGCGCATAGCCGCCGACCTGCACGACGATGCCGGGCCACTGCTCGCCACGGCAAGGCTCTATCTGAATGAAAATCTCGTTAACCTCGACAAGAATGCCCAGCTGCAAAGCATCTACAATGCCAAGCAGATTATCGACGATACTATCCAGCTGATCCGCAACATTTCTCATCGCCTGATGCCGCCCACGCTCAAAAACTTTGGTCTCGAATCGGCCGTGAACGATCTGTTTCAGAAGATCAGCGGCTCCGGAAGCCTCAATGCAAGCTGCCGCTTTCACGACTACCGCGAGCGCCTCCAGCCCGACCAGGAACTGATCATCTTCCGGGTGATCCAGGAACTGATCAACAATATTCTTAAGCACAGCAACTCAAGCTTTATTCATCTTACGCAAAATCTCAGCGGATCAAAGCTTTATATCCGCATGCACCACGATGGAAAAGGCCTGACGCAGGCAGATTTTGAAAAACTGAATAAAAGCAGCGGCGGGCTCGGACTCAAAAACATCCAGAGCCGGCTCAAACTTTTACAGGGAAGAATATTTTTTGAAAAAGATATGTCGCAGACATACTATAAAGTAACAATTGAGGTTCCTAAGACTGAGGAAATGACCGTTAAAGAAGAACAGGTTGTGACTTATTGATATCAGCACTTACTTTGTAATTGATTATCACTAATTTTAGATGCCAATACAAACCTATGGGTCCCATAAAAGTAGCAATCGCCGATGATCACAAGATATTCCGCAAAGGTGTTATCCTGTCGCTACGACCTTACCCCAATATAAAATTCGTTCTCGAAGCAGAAAACGGCCAGGAGTTGCTCGACAATCTGCCTACCGTTACCGAGATGCCGGATGTAATTCTGATGGATCTCCGGATGCCGCAGAAAGACGGCATAGAAACCACCAAGGTCGTAGCCAAGCAATATCCCAATATTCATATCATCGCGCTTACGATGTATGAAGACGAACGATTCGTGAGCCATATGATGGAGATCGGGGCCAATGGTTACCTGCTCAAAAGCGCCGACCCGTCCGAGATCAAGAAAGCCATCATGGAAGTGATGTCGAAAGGATATTACCTGAATAATTTCGTGAACAGAATATTGCTGAAAAAATCACATGCACGGCAGAAAGTAGCGCCCACCATAACCAGTGAAATCACGCTCAGCGACAGGGAAAGAGATGTTGTAAAATACATCTGCATGGAATTTACCGCACATGAAATAGCACAGAAGCTGGAAGTGAGCCCGCGTACGGTAGAAGCGATTAAAGACAGACTGATGGAACGCTTCGGAGCAAAAAATACGGCCGGACTGGTTTTCTTCGCAGTCAAAAATAACCTGATCGATTAACCACAGAATCAGCTAAAGCTGCATTTCGGGAATTTCCCCTTCTACAATTAATCTGCCTGCCGTTTTGGACTTTATTTCGTCAACGGTAACACCGGGAGCACGCTCGATCAGCTTAAAACCACCTTCAGGAAGAATATCCAGCACCGCCAGTTCGGTAACCACACGCTTTACACAATTGACACCCGTAAGCGGCAGTGAACACTTCGGTAATATTTTCGATTCACCCTTCGGATTGGTATGCATCATCGCCACGATAATATTTCTTGCGCTGGACACGAGGTCCATAGCGCCACCCATACCCTTGACCATTTTTCCCGGGATCTTCCAGTTGGCAATGTCGCCGTTTTCTGCCACTTCCATCGCCCCTAAAACGGTAAGGTCCACTTTTCCCGCGCGGATCATTCCAAAACTTTCCGCACTATCGAAAAAAGAAGCGCCGGGTAACACAGTTACCGTTTCCTTTCCTGCATTGATGAGATCCGCATCCACGGCATTTTCTTCGGGATAAGGCCCCGTGCCCAGTATCCCGTTTTCCGATTGAAGCATCACCGTCAGCCCGGGATCGATATAATTCGCCACAAGCGTGGGAATACCGATGCCGAGATTCACGTACATTCCATCTTTAAGATCTTTTGCAATTCTTTTCGCAATTCCAAATTTATCGAGAGGCATGGCAATTAATTGGCTTTGTTTGAAATGGTTTTTCTTTCAATTCGTTTTTCATAATTCTTTCCCTCAAATATTCTGTGCACATAAATGCCGGGCACATGTATAGTATCCGGATCGAGTTCACCGGGCTCTACGAGGTGCTCTACTTCCGCGATGGTAATATTTCCCGCGCGGGCCATCGGTGATGCAAAATTGCGCGTGCTCTTACGAAAAACCAGGTTGCCGTACTTATCTCCTTTCCAGGCTTTCACAATCGCGAAATCGGCATGAAGCGCCATTTCCATCAGATACATTTTTCCATCGAAACTCCTCACTTCTTTTCCCTCCTGCACTTCGGTTCCATATCCGGCAGGTGTATAAAAAGCCGGGATACCCATCGCGGCCATCTGGATCCGGGTTGCCAGCGTTCCCTGCGGAACCAGGTCCACCTCCAGCTCACCATTTAATAATTGTCGTTCAAACTCTGCATTCTCACCCACATAAGAGCTGATCATTTTTTTGATCTGCCGGGTCTTTAACAACAGTCCGAGACCAAAATCATCCACGCCGGCATTGTTACTGATGCAGGTAAGATCTTTTATTCCTGAACGTATCAAAGCAGCGATGCTATTTTCGGGAATGCCCGAAAGGCCGAAGCCACCAAGCATAATAGTCGCATGGTCGGGAATGTCTTTTATGGCATCATCGGCATTCGTAAATACTTTATTCATGAGGTAAACGTAATGAAGGTTTTGATGATATTTTTCTTTTTGCGGAATCGGCTTTTCTGAATAATATATTCGCCCGGCGTATCGAGTCTGCATGTATCCGAATCGAATCCGCACGTGTCCGTATCGAATCCGTCTTATGCTTTAACGAATCGAGTCGCGGACGGTTAAAATCGGGCTTCGGACGCTTATGTATATCTGCACGCCTTCTATCGGCCTGTGCAGATATCGAATCGTACATCAGCTTCATCAGGTCGGGGCGGCCCAGGTAAAAATTATAGCTCTTTAAGAAATCTTCCCGCGACACTTTATTATAGCTGAATACCTTATCATATACATCAACGATCTGCTGCTTCTGCCTGCCCAGCGAATCTTTATGAATAGAAATGAATGAGGAGGCAAACCGGTCGGCCTCTGTCATCTCACCCAGTATTTTCTGCATCCGGGGAAGCTGGATAAATTCAGAGGGTACCCTGGTATTATTGGTGCAGGATACAAGCAGGACAACAAGCATACCTGTTATCCTTCTCATTTCAGTTCCTGTTTATAGGTATTCGAATTAGATATATCCATTTTTGACATCATCTCCACTACCTGCTGTTTTTGTTCAGGCGGTGCTTTCCTGAATATCTTCACAATTTCCGTAGATTTTCCCTGTAGAAAAAAGGGAATGATCATCGAATTAAACTGCTCGTTGTTCAGGGTATTCAACCGGGTGATGCAATTGAATACCGCTTCACGCGCCTCGGGTTCATTTTCATACATGTGATCGAGGCCCTTGCGATAATAATTATACAACACTTCATGAATAGGGCCGTATTTGGTGTTAGTAAAATTTTCCATCAGCCAGTAGCGGTTGCGCTGGCCATCAAAAGAGCGCCAGCCTGTAATGCTTCTTCCGTCGGGCGCGTTATTAACGATATTCTGGGCTTTCTGAAAATACACATCGCCGCCTCTCAGCGAAAACGAATCGTAGTCGAGGCCCAAAATCACATACACGTAATAAGCAATAACTGCCGTAAGATTGGAAGCAAGGGGATCGGATCCCGCCACACGATTTTCATTAAACTCTATCGGCTGAAATTCGACATACTTAAACGTGACAGCTTCATCACGAAAATTGATAAGCGGGGTAATATAGGAAGAATTATATACGGGCCGGGCGGCCTGCACGGTAAGTGAACCGGTGAACACGCCGTCTTCTGCGGCCTGTGAAATCATGAGTAGAAAATTACAACTGATCTTTTCGCCGGGCTGGTAGGTGTCGGGCGTCCATTTACGGTTGTTAAGAAAAGTCGTAAGCGCCGTCTGCAGTGTCTGAAATACTTTTTTATCTACCTGCGAACTGATCTGGCTGGCATTGATGGTAACCCTGGCCAGCAGTTCCTGGGCCTGCCCGCCGGCCACAGCAACCATCAAAACAATTATAAGAGCTGTTTTTTTAAGCATGCAACAGTTTTACAATTTGGTCAACGATATCTTTTGCAACTTGTTGTTTGGGCTTGCGCTCGTAAACCTGCTCCCCGCCATTTTTATCAAAGATTGTGATTTTATTGGTATCATATCCGAACCCTGATCCCTCATCGTTCAGAGAATTCAGTACCAGCAGATCGGCATTTTTGGATAAGAGTTTTTTCCTTGCATTCTCCTTTTCATTTTCAGTTTCGAGGGCGAATCCCACCAATAACTGCAAGTTGTTTTTTTGGGTGCCCAGTGTTTTTAAAATATCCTTTGTCTTTTTCAGCTCGAGGGTCAGTGTATCGGTATCTTTTTTTATTTTCCGGGTCGCCGTATTTACAGGCGTATAATCCGCAACTGCCGCAGACATAACGGCAATATCCATTTTCTCAAACACACTGGTACAGGCATCGAACATTTCGGCGGCGCTGTTTACTTTTACCAGGTCGATTCCGGCAAGTGAGCCCTCAATGGACACGGGCCCTGCTACAAGCGTTACCGAGGCCCCTCTCCGGGAAAGCTCACGGGCCAGTGCCAGTCCCATCTTCCCGGAGGAATGATTACCGATAAAGCGTACCGGGTCTATGGCCTCATACGTGGGGCCGGCCGTTACAAGCGCATTTTTCCCTTCGAGTTCTTTCTTAAAAAAAAAATGTTCCGCAATAAACCGGAGGATATTTTCCGGTTCTGCCATTCGTCCGGGACCGGTCAGCCCGCTGGCCAGTTCACCGGTAGAGACAGGAATAAATTTATTACCGGCTGATTCAAGTTTCTGCAGGTTGGCGATAGTAGTGGGGTGTTTCCACATATCTTCATCCATGGCAGGTGCAACTACAACGGGGCAGGTTGCCGACAGATATGTCGCGAGAAGCATATTGTCACAGAGGCCGCAGGCCATTTTTGCCAGGGTATTACAGCTAAGGGGAGCCACTACCAGCAGGTCGGCCCATCGGCCCAGCATCACATGGTTCGACCAGGAGCCTTCCCGAAAGAGATCTGTAATTACCGGGTTCTTCGAAAGCGTTGAAAGGGTGAGAGGGGTGATAAAGTCTTTTGCGGCATCGGTCATGATCACTTTTACTTCGGCTCCTTCCTTAACAAGTAAGCGAACCAGCAGTGCAGACTTATATGCAGCGATACTACCGGTAACAGCCAGTAAAATTTTCTTACCCTTTAACATAAGGAGTAAAGATAAAGGATGGTTTCAAGCAAAGGTGCAAAGCTTAACACAAAAGCCGCAAAGATAACTTGTGTACTTTCTTTGCGACTTTGCGAAATGCCGGCGCCTTGGCGCGAAACGGGAATCAATTATTAACTGAACAGATCGTCTTCATTCTTGCGATAGTAGATCTTGTCTTCGAAGAATTCCTGGGTAGCCAGCAACGAAGGGTTTGGCATTCGCTCATACGCCCTCGAAATTTCGATCTGCTCCTTGTTTTCGTGGATTTCTTCCAGGCTATCGGTGTGGCTGGCGAATTCTTCCAGTTTATTATGCAATTCTTCTTTCAAAGAAATATTGATCTGGTTAGCTCTCTTGGCAATGATGGCAATAGACTCATAAACATTGCCGGTCTTTCCCTTGATCACATTCAGATCTTTCGTTTCAGCAGTGTTTGCTGTATTAGCGCTGATTTGTCGTCTTAACCTGCTCATTTTGTAATTGTTTTAAGTTTTCGTTTGAAAGCGTTGCGTAGTGTTCGGCTTCCTTCAGCAGGTTGCTGTCGGGGAAACGGTCGGTAAAATCATTCACTTCCGTTACCACCTGTTCAAAACGTTCGGGCTTTCTGATATCTATGCTGTTCTGGGCATAGAGAAAATATGATTTAATAACCTGCAATTTATATTCATCTCCCTTTTTCGTATCGGGAAAATTGTTCATCAGGGATCCAAAAGCGATGGCCGCAGCCTGGTAGTGCCCCATATTGTAATACAATTGGGCGCTGAGAAAATCCTTTTCTTCCAGTTTGTTATGCAGCTCTTCCACAATCTTCGCAGCTTCTGCATTCCGGGTGGAATTAGGGTGCGTGTTAATGAAGGTCTGCATAAATCCGATTGCCTTTATCGTATTGGCCTGGTCGAGCTCTACTTTGGGCGATTGTACATAGTAGGTGTAGGCCCGCATGTATTCCATCTCTTCGGCTTTCGGACTGGTTGGAAAAACTTCTGTGAACTGTTTGAATAAATTTTCTGCCTGCATCCAGTCTTTCAGATGATAGGAGCAGTAGGCATATTTATAAAAAAGGTCTTCGAACTTGGTGCTGCCTTTGAATATGGGAAACAGTTCCTGGTAGAGTTGCGAAGCATAGTTATACTTCTTCGCCACGTAGAATTGTTCTGCCATCCTGAGCTTATATTCATAGTCGGTGCTTTTCTGGATTTTGGAAAAACGTCCGCAGGAAACACCGAGGGCGATCAGGGAAAGCAGGAAGAATATTCTCATAAAGGCTGCGAAAATACTCATTTTACCAAAAAATCCCCGCAATTGCGGGGATTTAATCTATGGAAAAACGTTAATGTTATTTTCTTCTCAGGTTCGGATGGGGAGCCGGAACAGTTGTCGGGCCCTCTTCCTGTGAACCATCTTTCAGGTCAACGGTGTTGCAATCGCCGCCTTCCTGGCCATATTTAAAGATAAACCGGTCCTGGCTGATGCCTTCTTTCTCTACAAGGTAATTGATCACGGCATTCACCCTGTCCCAGCTCATCTGCTGGTCGGCCTTGCTGGAAGCGCAGTATCCTACCACGGCTATCTTGCACTCAGAATTATCACGGATCTTCTGGGCCACGCTGCTGATCAGCGCTTTAGCATCTTTGCTCAGGGTAGCGCTCTTTCCTTTGAAAGTAACACTGGGCAGGTCACCGATATTGCAACGTCCGCGAACGCCATATTGGAGCAGGGAGTCGATTGTTTTGCAGCAATCCGGTGGCGGGCATTTACCTACACCGTCAGCATCAACGGGCTGGCACTGCGTTGGGGTGATAAGCTCTTTATCTTTATAGTCTGGTACGCCATCGCCATCTGTATCGCGGCTAACACCGTGAGAATCGACGGGTGAGCCTGCAGGTGTGTTGGGTTCATTATCAAACTGGTCGGTTACACCGTCGCCGTCAGCATCGTCCAGAACCGGTTTTGGCAGTTTCATGTGACGGGGCTGGCTGAGCTCTCCGTAGGCATAATCGAGCGGGTTGACCCACCACAGCGGTTCAACAGATTTGCCTCCGAGGGCTATATTCAGGCCAAGGGAGGTAAAATTGTACGAATCGTAATCTCTTGTCTGGGCTGGAGTGGCAGTACTGTTGGTTTGCCATTGCTGACCATCGAGGAGATCGGTTCTTAGCGGCAGGCCGAATTTCGTTTCCAGGGCCAGGCTCAGCTTTTTATTCAGTTTATACTGCATGCCGGCCCCCATCAGGAACAGCGGGTTGAAAGGCTTGCCGAACAACTGTGGTTTATTGACGCTGGATTCGCCGATTGTTTCATAGTCGCCATCCATCAAATTCTTAAGAGCCTTTTTGATCTCTTTTCTTTCCTGGTAGTGCCCGGTAGGAATAGATGAGAAATCATACAGATTACCATTTTTATCCAGGGCATCTATCCTGGTATTATAGATTACCCCGCCGAGACCCATAAAAGCGTAGATGTTAAACCCGGTCTTCGCTTTATGGAACCTGATATTATTGATAGAGACTACTCCTTCGATACTCGCATCCCAGACGCTGGATTTGTAGTTGTAATATACCGGGCGCGTAGGATGTCCGGTGGCGTCCAGGTAAGGTTTCCAGGCGGGATTGTTTACATAAGCAGTGGTAGGAACATAGGAAAGGCCCTTTGTGGTTCCGTATCCAATTTCACCTCTTAATGAAAACACATAGCCGAGCGCTTTACGGATATGCGCTCCGAAGCCATAGCCGGGGAAAAGATTGGGAATATCACCTGAAATACCAAATGTTCCCAGTTTAAGACCCAATTCCCACTGATTGCAGGGTTTGGCGGGAAACGCATAGTTATTCGCCATGAATTCGGTAAACTGGGGAAGTCTTTTCTTCGGCACGACCGAAGAGATCCTGCAGATCATAATCTTTGGCCCCTCCTTCCTGGGCAAACAGACCTGAACAGATCGAGCATAACGCGCCGGAGAGGATAATGGACATTTTGATTGACATAAATGAGGTTTAAATATGAATATTTAGAAATTGGAAGGGTTTTATCGAGGCAAAAATATCAATTGATCCTTAATCCGCAAATTTATTTAGCCAACAAAACGCACATAACTAAAAGTCAATCAATCGAAAGCAGCCCGGTATCCTCCGGTCTCATCAGCTACTAACGCAGATTTATTTCGAATAGTATCCGCCTCCTGCTCCGGAAAAAATAGCTTACCAAAAAGGGAAAGATTCCATTATGCATCCAATAAAAAATAAATACAGTTCAAAATAGTAATTTGCCGTCCGATTAATGAAACTAGCCGAAGCCATCCTCCGGGATGAACTAATCATATTTGAAAAAGAATTCAGGGAAGCCGTAAAAAGCCAGGTTCCGCTGCTCGACAGGATAATGCGTTTTATGGTCAGCCGGAAAGGAAAACAACTTCGGCCCATGTTCGTGCTTCTCTCTGCCAGGCTGTGCGGCCCCATCAACGATTCGACCTACCGTGCCGCCTCACTGGTGGAACTGCTGCATACCGCTACGCTGGTGCACGACGATGTGGTGGATGAATCGATGGAAAGAAGAGGCTTTTTCTCCACCTATGCCCTCTGGAAAACAAAGATCTCCGTGCTGGTGGGGGACTACCTGCTGGCAAAGGGCCTGCTCCTTTCACTCGATCATAACGATTTCCGGATACTGCAGTTGCTCTCACAGGCCGTGAGATTAATGAGCGAAGGCGAACTGCTGCAGATCGAAAAATCGCGCTCGCTGAACCTGGATGAGACTGTTTATTTTGAGATCATCCGAAATAAAACAGCTTCTTTGCTGGCTTCATCGTGTGCGGCCGGAGCCTATTCCACATCACACGATGAGGCCACCGCGGAAAAACTACGTCTCTTTGGTGAAAAAACGGGCATGGCGTTCCAGATAAAAGACGATCTTTTCGATTACGGAAATGACGCCATAGGAAAACCGACGGGTAACGATATCAGGGAAAAAAAATTAACGCTTCCACTGATATACACGTTGAACACGATCGGGAAAGGAAAGAAAAGAGAACTGATCTATCTTATCAAAAACCATAATAAGAACTCCGAAAAAGTGAGGCAGATAATCGATGAAGTGAAAAGATCAGGGGGGATCGAATACGCCCGCCAGAAGATGATGAGCTTTCGCGATGAGGCCCTGACTATTTTATCATCATTCAACGATAATGAAACGAGGAGTGCGCTGGAAGAACTGGTCCGGTACACAACTGACCGAAAACACTAGCGGCACTGTTGTTCATCATGCAAAAAAGATGGAACATATTAAATGCAGACGAGGCTGCATGCGTCACCCTGCAGGATAGCCTGAAGATAAATCCGGCGCTCTGCAAAATACTCGTGCAACGCGGCATTAAAACCTTCGGTGAGGCAAAGGATTTCTTCCGGCCTTCGCTGGAGAAGTTATATGATCCCTGGCTGATGAAAGACATGGGCATGGCTGTGGACAGAATTATGCTGGCGATGGAAAACCGGGAAAAGATCCTCGTATTTGGCGATTACGACGTGGATGGTACTACATCGGTAGCCGCGATGACAGATTTCCTGCGCGATATTTACGATCCGCATTACATTGAATTTTATATCCCGCACCGCTACCGCGAAGGATATGGTGTTTCAAAAGCAGGAATTGATTTTGCCTATAAAGAAAATTATTCATTAATCATTTCCCTCGACTGCGGAATTAAGTCGGCAGACCTGATCACTTATGCACGTGGGCTGGGCATCGATTTTATTGTTTGCGACCATCATCTTCCGGACGATATTCTTCCACCTGCAGTGGCAATATTAAATCCTAAACAACCGGGCTGCAATTATCCGTTTAAAGATCTCTGCGGCTGTGGAGTGGGGTTTAAACTGATCTGCGCCTTATGCAAAACACTGCACCTTCCCGATGAAAAAGCTTACCGCTATCTCGATCTTGTTGCCACTGCCATTGCCGCGGATATTGTGACGATGGTAGATGAAAACCGCATCATGGCATTTTACGGCCTCAAAAAAGTGAACACCGATCCCAACCCCGGCATAAAAGCGCTGATCCATTTAAGCGGATTGAAGTCGGAGCTACTGATCAGCAATCTCGTGTTTATGATCGCACCGAGGGTAAACGCCGCGGGGCGAATGGACGATGCGCGTAAGGCCGTGCAGATGTTTATTTCAAAAGATTACCACGAAGCACTGCATTATGCCGAGATGCTGCATTCGGATAATTCGGAACGAAAAGAAGCCGACCTCTCCATCACCCAGGAGGCGCTGGAGCTAATTAATTCGAACCAGATGATGGCGGCGGGAAAATCCACGGTACTCTATCAGCCGCACTGGCATAAAGGGGTTGTAGGAATTGTGGCGTCACGGCTGATCGATCATTATTACCGGCCCACCATTGTACTTACCAAATCGGGTGACCTGATAGCGGGTTCGGCGCGCAGCGTGGCAGGATTTAATGTATATGAAGCCATTCATCAGTGCCGCGGGCTGTTGCTGGGTTATGGCGGTCATTTTTATGCCGCCGGTGTTACGATGCTTGCGGAAAATGTCGGCGCCTTCCGGGAAAAATTCGAAGAAGTGGTGGCTGCTTCTATATCAGATGAATTATTAATTCCTGAAATTATTATCGATGCAGAAGTGGAGTTTAAAGATCTTACGCCTTCATTTTACAATATCATTAAACAGATGGAACCGTTTGGGCCGGCTAATGTGAAGCCCGTTTTCATTGTAAAGAATGTATTGAACACCGGGCACTCTAAAATAGTAAAGGAGAATCATATTAAATTCTCCCTTACACATGACAAATATACTTTTTCCGGTATAGGCTTTAATCTCGCTCACAAATTTTATCTGTTCGAACAGCAGCAGCCGGTGGATGTTGTTTTTACGCTCGATGAAAATGAATGGAACGGGAATAAGTCGCTGCAGTTGCGGGTGATCGATTTAAAAGTAAAAAGTAAAAAGTAAAAACTTAAAACTGGAAGAGAGAATTACTTTTTTACTTTTAACTTCCTACGCCTCCAGCACGATCTTGCTTTTCGATCCTCCTTCCATCAGTTCCACGCTTCGGTTAATGAACATCGTCAACTCATTTCCTTTCAGCAGTCCCTGCGAAAGCAGGGCCAGGTCGCCCAGGTTTCTGACCAGTTTTTCCTGCACACCGTGGTCCGCCTCTTTTAAAATATTCTGATATACGGGATGATTTCCATTTACAGTCAGCGTTACTTCGTCGGGCATACTGGCATAAAAATTTCCCATAGCGCCGTTCATTGCCGACATATCCTTCATCCTTCTCATAAATTCAGGGCGGGTAGCCACCACAGGCGGTGCTTCTGTGCTCAGGCCCTTCACTTCAACGGTCATATTCAACTGCGGTATTTCATAGGTGAACAATTCTTTCAATTTCGCCTCTTCGTCTTTACTCAGCAAGCTTTCAACTGCATCTGCTTTATCGATCAGGTTATCGGCAATATCCGAATCCACTCTTGTGAAATGAACATTTTCCCATTTCATCTCCATGTGGTTGATAAACGCTGCGTCCACGATTGTTTCGAGCTTCACTATTTTAAACCCTTTGTGCTGCGCGGCGCGGATATATGCATCCTGCTGAACAGGATTTGTGGAATATAAAATAACCAGCTTACCGTCTTTATTTTTCTGAATAGCTTCCGTGGCCGAGCGATATTCTTCGAGCGTATAAAATTTTCCTCCGTCCACATCTTCGAACAAATGAAACTTGTTGGCTTTTTCCAGGAATTTATCGTCGGTCATCATCCCGTATTTCACAAACAATCCCAGGCTATCCCATTTGCTTTCAAACTCCTGCCTTTCCTTGTTGAAGATCTCTTCCAGCTTATCCGCAACTTTTTTTGTAATGTGATTATTTATTTTCTTCACATTGGGATCGCCTCCGCAGGTAGCTGCGGCTTACGTTCAATGGAATATCAGGGCTGTCGATCACACCGTGCAGCAGCATCAGGAATTCGGGCACGATATCCTTCACTTCGTCGGTCACAAAAACCTGGTTGCTGTACAACTGAATTTTATCTTTCTGGATCTCGTAGCTCTGTTTGATTTTCGGGAAATACAAAATACCGGTGAGATTAAAAGGATAATCCACATTGAGGTGTATCCAGAAAAGCGGCGGCTCGCTGAACGGGTATAATTTCTTATAAAAATCCTGGTAGTCCTGGGTAGTGAGCTCGGAAGGTTTTTTTGTCCAGGCAGGATCGGTGATATTGATCTGTTTGCCTTCGAACATCACGGGCACCGGCAGGAACCTGCAGAACTTCTCCAGGATATTCCGGATGCGCGATTCGTCCAGGAATTCCTGGCTCTCCTCGTTGATATGGAGCACGATGTCTGTTCCGCGCGATTCTTTCTGCGCTTCTTCAAGCACATATTCGGGGCTGCCATCGCATTCCCAGTGCACAGCGGCTGCGCCGTCCTTATAGCTTTTGGTGAAGATATCCACCCGCTCGCTCACCATAAAGGCGGAATAGAACCCCAGCCCGAAATGGCCGATGATATTTGCTTCGGCCTGCCCCTTATATTTATTCAGAAATTCTTCGGCGCCGGAGAAAGCCACCTGGTTGATGTATTTATCCACCTCTTCCGCGGTCATTCCTATCCCTTTATCGGAGATGGTGATCGTTTTGGCTTCTTTGTCGAGCTTCACTTCGATATCAAGACTGCCCAGTTCGCCTTTGGCTTCGCCCATGGACGACAGGGTCCTGAGCTTGCGGGTCGCGTCTACCGCGTTGCTAATCAGCTCACGAAGAAAGATTTCATGATCACTGTAAAGGAACTTTTTGATGATCGGGAAGATGTTCTCGGTTTGTACACGTATCGATCCTTTTTGCATAGTCCTTATTTTTGCGCAAGTTACTGCGTTATGTGCCTCATTTCCCCTACCTTTGCGACCCATTTTAGAAAAAATATTTAATAACCAAACAAAAGGGTAATGCAGAACTACGAATTGATGGTGATTTTTACCCCGGTTCTCTCTGACGACGACTACAAAGCGGCGCAGAAAAAATTCGCCTCCCTGGTTACTGAAGCAGGCGGTGCGGTTTTGAATGAGAAGCCCTGGGGACTGAAATCACTGGCCTATCCGATTGCCAAGAAGACCACCGGTCTTTACTGGGTAATGGAGTACAAAGCGCCATCCGACTTCAATGAGAAGCTGAAGATCCAGCTTCTGCGTGACGACAATGTGATGCGTCACATGTTCACTGCACTCGATAAATACGCCGTCGAGTACAACGAAAAAAAGAGAAGTGGCGTACCGGCAGGAACTGAAAAACAGGAGGCATAATCATGGCAAAAGCAAATGAGATCAAGTACCTCACCGCGATCAAGGCCGAAAAGCCCCGCAAGAAGTACTGTCGTTTTAAGAAAATGGGCATCAAGTATGTAGATTACAAGGATGCCGAGTTCCTGAAGAAATTTTTGAATGAGCAGGGTAAATTGCTGCCGCGCCGCATTACGGGCAACTCACTGAAGTTCCAGCGTAAAGTGTCGCAGGCCGTAAAAAAAGCCCGCCAGATGGCGTTATTGCCCTACGTAACAGACCTTTTAAAGTAAACACACCATGGACATAATATTAATACAGGATGTCGATAACCTTGGTGCTGCTAACGAAGTCGTTAAGGTGCGCAATGGTTACGCCCGCAACTACCTGATTCCGCGCAAGATGGCGCTGGAAGCGAATCCCTCCAACCTGAAACAGCTGGAAGAAAGGATGAAGCAGGTAAGAAAGAAAGAAGAAAAGATGCTGGCAGAGATCAACCAGGTAATTGGCAAGCTGAAGGAAGGACCTGTGAAAATCGGCGCCAAAACCGGTACCAGCGGAAAAATATTCGGCAGCGTGACGTCTCTGCAGATCAGCAGGGCCATCCGTGAGCAGAAAGGTTATGATATTGGCCGTAAGAAGATCAGCATCCCGGAAGACGTAAAAGAGCTGGGAAGCTACAAGGCAACAATCGACTTCGGGAACGGCAACACCACCGAGCTTGATTTTGAAGTAGTTGGCGAGTAAGGATTTTTTTATTTTGTAAATAAAATTATTCCTTATCTTCATTATTGATTACTGTAGTCAGTTTACCAATTGTTCTGTAATGGCTTACCCAAATCCGGTTTCCTCAGTTCATTGTAAGTAGCTACTGTTATAATCGGATTTATAGAATTTTAAAAATTAAAGTTACAATGAACATTTACGTAGGAAACCTTTCCTGGCAAATGACGGATGAAGATCTCAGAACCCTGTTTGAACAGTACGGTTCTGTTACTTCAGCAAAAATCGTTAAGGACAAAGTAAGCGGTCGCAGCAAAGGCTTCGGCTTTGTTGAAATGCCCGAAGAATCTGAAGCACAGAATGCACTTAGCAGCCTGTATGATTCAGAAGTTCTTGGTCGCAAAATCATCGTTAATGAAGCACAGCCCAAACCCCAGGGAACTGGTGGAGGCGGTGGTGGCTTCAAGAAGAGAAGCTTTGGCGGCGGAAACGGTGGAGGCGGCGGCTACAAGAAAGGCGGTTTCAACAGAGGTGGCGGCGGTGGCGGCTACAACAGGGATTATTAATAACTTATCATATCTCTTTGTTTCTTAAAATCCTTCCACAGGACAGTGGAAGGATTTTTATTTTTAGGGCCCGCATACAAAAATCGAAGTTCCTGCGTTTAATAGATATCGCTGCGTAAAACCGGTGATACTGAATCCAAACCATCGAAAACTAAATCTAAACCCCATGAAACAGGATCTACACGTTTCTGTAAAGAAGGCGTGTGCCATGGCGCTACTTTCTCTGTTTATGTTTGTGGGCACCTTCGCACAAAAAACAGAAAACTCCTCCCACTATGAGGCCGGGATCACTCTTGGGCCTTCAAACTTCCTGGGAGACCTCGGAGGCAACCGGGGAAAAGGAACTCCATTTCTGAAAGATAATAATATACAAATGACCAAGCTCACCGTTGGCGCGTTTGTATCCTATCATCCCAGCGAACTGCTGGCCGTGCGTTTCGGCCTGAACTTCGGTTCCCTGGAAGGCGATGACGCCATTATTAAAAATAAAGGCGGTGAAGAGATGGCCAGAAAAGTGCGCAATTCCAACTTTAAATCAAAAATCACCGAAGGGTTGCTGATGGCGGAAGTATATCCGACCACCTTCCTGGAATACGATGCAAGCGATGTATATCATAAGCTGCGTCCCTATGTGGCCGCTGGCGTAGGCGTGTTTCACTTCAACCCGCTTGGATTGGACCCCCTGACAAACGACTGGGTGGCCCTGAAGCCGCTGCATACCGAAGGGCAGGGCTTTCCCGAATATCCCGGAAGAAAAGAATACAAGCTCACCCAACTGAATATTCCGTTCGGTATCGGGGTGAAATATTTCCTGAGCGAGAACGTTAACCTGTCCTTCGAAATTATTCACAGGAAAACGTTTACCGATTATATCGATGACGTAAGCACCACTTATATCGACCCCAGTTTGTTCTATGCTCATCTTCCGCTGGCACAGGCCCAGATGGCAGAGCGCATGGCCAACAAATCGGGTCCCGTTGGATCTCCGGTATATCAGCCGGACTCCAAAAGAGGAACATCAACAAACAATGATTCCTATTATACGGCCGGATTTAAACTGGGCGTAAGGCTCGGTGGCGGTGGCAATCATTACCGCAACTCAACCGGCTGTCCGATAAGATTCTAATTAAATATTTTGCCCGTTCATGCGGTGGCGCAGCCGGGCATAGTCCGTACCCTGTAAAACAGAGCCCTAGTCGGGGCAATTATGAAAACAATTTTACCTAAAATCATGCTCCCCTGCCTGCTAATGGCGGGGAGCATGGGTAAAATCTCCGCAAAAAGCGATTACCCGTCAACGTTAGCTTCCGCTTCTGCAGGAACTGCGTACACTTTTGCCGGCAAAGGTTTTGCTCATCGCCACTTACCCGCAGCAGATTCTATCTTTGTTCTGACGCAGGCAGTCAGTAAAGGCTGCAAAATCTCGTTATACCCCGATGCCAGCCATACTGTTTTATTTTTCTCCGTAAAAGGTGATGAAGGAAAAGTTTACCAGCTTTTTATTTTCGACATGGACGGAAGGCTGATAAAGCAGACGGAAATCCGGAATAAACAGACCACCGTTATCCGCGGCATCGACAACGGCGCTTATCTGTTCGACGTATTCAGCGATGATATAAAAATCGGCAGCGGGCAGCTGACCGTAAGATAATTAAAGTAAATAAAGATGAAGTAATCATCACAAACTTCTGGTTTGGTTTCCAGTATCCTCAAAGGCCGGCGATGAAAAATTGCCGGCCCTTGCTTTTGTGCAGGGGGGGTGAATGCGCGACCTACAATTCATGCTTTAAAAACCTTCCCGTATGGCTCTCTTTCATCTTCACCAGTTCCTCCGGTGTTCCTTCAAATAATATTCTTCCACCGCCATCTCCCCCTTCAGGACCCAGATCAATAATATGATCTGCCACCTTAATAACGTCGAGATTATGTTCGATGACGAGCACCGTATTCCCCCTGTCTACCAGCTTATTCAGCACATTCAGCAGGTGATGAATATCCTGGAAATGCAGACCCGTTGTGGGCTCGTCGAGTATGTAAAAAGTTTTTCCGGTATCTTTTTTGCCAAGCTCTGTGGACAACTTCACGCGCTGCGCTTCACCACCGCTCAATGTTACCGCCGACTGTCCGAGCGTAATATATCCGAGGCCCACTTCCTGCAGCACTTTTATTTTCCTGTAGATATAAGGTACCGCAGCAAAAAATTCCACCGCTTCATCAACGGTCATATTCAGCACATCGCTGATCGATTTTCCCTTATAGCGAATCTCCAGTGTTTCACGATTATATCTTCTTCCGTTACATTTTTCACAGTTTACATACACATCGGGAAGAAAATTCATTTCAATTACGCGCATTCCACCGCCCTCGCACACATCGCATCGCCCGCTTTTAACATTGAATGAGAAGCGGCCCGGTGTATATCCCCTGATCTTTGCTTCAGGAACGGCGGCAAACAACGTGCGGATATCGGTAAAAAATCCGCAATAGGTTGCCGGATTGCTTCGGGGTGTTCTGCCGATGGGAGACTGGTCCATTTCAATCACTTTGTCAATTGCCTCCAGCCCTTTCACGCTTTTGTATGCAAGCGGGCTCATCCGGGAGTTGTATGCGTGATTACTTAAAATAGGATACAATGTTTCATTAATAAGCGTAGATTTTCCGCTACCGCTTACGCCCGTTACCACAATTAATTTTCCCAACGGAAATTTTACGTCGAGTGAATGCAGGTTATTGCCATTGGCCCCTTTAATTTCGATGAATTTTCCATTGCCTTTTCTTCTCTCTTTCGGAACAGGGATCAGTTTTTCACCGAATAAAAATTTAGATGTCTCCGATTGCGATTCATATATTTTTCTGGGATCGCCCTGGGCCACGATCTGCCCGCCATGTTTTCCCGCCAGCGGGCCGATATCCACCAGGTGGTCGGCCGCGAGCATAATATCTTTATCATGCTCCACCACCAGCACGCTGTTGCCAATATTCCGCAGATTTTTTAATGCATCGATCAGCCGCTGGTTATCCCTGGAATGCAGGCCAATGCTGGGCTCATCAAGAATATAAGTGATCCCCTGCAATTGTGAGCCGATCTGCGTGGCGAGCCGGATACGCTGCGATTCGCCCCCGCTCAGCGTTCGGGCCGAACGGTTCAATGTGAGATAATTCAGCCCCACGTCGAGAAGAAACTGCAACCGTTCACGTATTTCCTTTAAAATATCCTTTCCTATTGTTCTTTGCTTCTGGCTGATACGATTTTCCACTCCTTCAAACCACAACATCAGTTTATCAAGATTCAGCTCGCTTAGCTCGGAAATATTCTTATCGTCTATTTTAAACCAGAGACTTTCTTTCCGCAGCCGTGCGCCCCTGCATTCTGGGCAGGTTTTCAGTTCCATAAATTGTTCCACCCAATCACGCACGGCTTCGCTGGCGCCGCCGGAAAACCATCTTTTCAGTTGCGGGATCACTCCTTCATATTCTTCGGTATACACCTGCGACGCAGATGGCAATTCATTAAAATCGATATCCGAACTGCCTTCCCCCTCTTCATTTCCATACAGAATTAAATTAAGGGCCTTTTGCGGGAGGCCCTTTACCGGTTTGTTTAAATCGATCTTATGTTTCCTGGCGAGCTGCTGCACCTGCTTAAACACATAGGCTTCCCGCGCCTCGCCCAGCGGGGCGAAAGCGCCTTCATTGATACTAAGCCCATCGTCGGGTATAACGGCAGAGATATTTACCTGGTAGATATCCCCCAGCCCCTTGCAAACCGGGCAATATCCGTAAGGAGAATTAAATGAGAATGAATTGGGTGAAGGCTCTTCATAACTGATCCCTGTGTCTTCACACATCAGGTCGCGGCTATACTGGGCGGTTTTTCCCGAATCATTGAGAAATAAAAACATCAGGTCCCTGCCCACCTGCAGCGCTTTCTGAACACTCTGGCTCAGGCGCACCCGCATATCGCCGGTCACCGCAAGCCGGTCGATCACCACTTCGATATCGTGGATCTTATACCTGTCTACCTGCATTTTGGGAATGAGGTCTTTTATTTCACCGTCGATGCGCACTTTTAAGTAACCCTTTTTGCGGATATCCTCGAACAGCTCCCGGTAATGCCCCTTTCTGCCCCGTATCAGTGGCGCGAGAACGCTTATCTTTTTCCCGTTGAATTTTTCATAAATATTCTGAACGATCTCTTCCTCGCTGAACTTAGTCATTCTCTTGCCCGTGTTGTAGCTAAACGCTTCGGCCGTGCGGGCATACAAAAGGCGCATGAAATCGTATACTTCGGTAATGGTGCCGACGGTAGACCGGGGGTTCCTGTTGGTCGTTTTCTGCTCGATGGAAATGACAGGAGAAAGACCCGTGATCTTGTCCACATCGGGGCGTTCCATGTCACCTATAAACTGGCGGGCGTAGGCGGAGAAGCTTTCCATATATCTTCTCTGGCCTTCATTGTAAATGGTATCAAAGGCAAGAGAGGACTTTCCGCTGCCGCTGACCCCGGTAAAAACAACGAGTTTATTTTTGGGAATCTGGATGTCGATATTTTTCAGATTATGTTCACGGGCGCCATATATTTCTATGTATTCCTGCTCCTCCGTGCCATTACCTGCAACAACTGCTTTTGACTTCGCCATAGTGATTTTGAAAGGATAGCAAATTTACGAGAAAGGCACAACATAAAATTTCATATACTTGTAAATAAACCAATCGCATGTTCACACTGGAGAATGACCAATTGAAAATAGCTGTCGTTAGCAAAGGCGCGGAACTTACACAGATCTACTCAAAAGAAACGGGGTTGGAGTATCTCTGGGATGCCGACCCGGCATTCTGGGCAAAACATTCACCAATATTGTTCCCGGTTGTGGGCGGTTTAAAGAATGATATTTATTTCTATAAAAATAAAAAGTATTCGCTGCCACGGCACGGCTTTGCGCGTGAAATGGATTTTGAATTATCCGGGCAAACGGAGCATTCGCTCAGTTTCACATTAAAAAGCAATGCTGAAACGCTCGAAGATTATCCTTTTGAGTTTACACTCGAAATTACCTACCGCCTGGAAGCGAACACCCTCAGCGTTCATTATAATGTAACCTGCACCGGAAAGGAAGAAATGTTTTTTTCTATCGGAGGCCATCCTGCTTTCCGTGTGCCTTTGGAAAAAAACTCATCTTACGAAGATTATTATATCGAATTCAGTGAGAAAGAGACAGCCGGCCGGTGGCCGGTATCGTCCGAAGGATTAATAGAAGCGCT
>JBGAJL010000077.1:0-20480 GCA_044224935.1 Flavitalea sp. | reverse complement strand
CCCCGTCCCCATACCCTCCGAGATTTTTGCTGGGAAAAAAAGAGGTTGTGCCGATAGTACCGATAGTGCCTGTTTTCCGGACAGTGCCATCGGGAAAACGATAATCAGCACCAATCGCCTGCGCATTGTCTTCAATCACAAACAGGTTATTACGCCGCGCGATATCCATGATCGCCGCCATATCGGCCGACTGACCATAGAGATGTACGGGAACGATGGCTTTGGTTCTGGGTGTGATCGCTTTTTCAATCGAAGCCGGATCGATATTAAACGTTTTCGGGTCCACTTCCACGAATACGGGTTGCAGTCTTAACAACGCGATCACCTCGGTGGTGGCCACATATGTAAAAGAAGGGGTGATCACCTCGTCGCCGGGCTGCAATCCCAATCCCATGAGGGCGATCTGCAGCGCATCAGTACCGTTGGCGCAGGGGATCACGTGCCTGGCGCCCAGGTAGGCAGCCAGGTTATCGGCAAATTCCGAAACGATTTTGCCATTAATAAATGTGGCAGTGTCAAGCACCTCTTGCAGGGCAGCATCAACTTCTTTTTTGATCCTGGCGTACTGCTGCCGGAGGTCTACCATTTGAATTGCCCGCATAATTAATCTTTAAAAAGCGCACAAACGTACTGCAAAAATGTGACACTGGCAAAGGGGCTAATCCCTACATTTGCCTGTGTTCCTGCTGATTTACAACATAGTTATCCGTGGTTATGCGGCTGCTATACGACTCGCTTCTTTGTGGAATCCGAAGGCCCGGCTCTGGGTTTCGGGACGTCGAAACGTGTTCAAAAAACTCGGGGATGCCCTTGGAAACAACACGCGGCCCGTGGTATGGATGCACAGTTCTTCGCTCGGAGAATTTGAGCAGGGACGGTTTTTGCTGGAAAATCTCCGGAAACAATATCCTTCGGTTTGTATCGTGATCACCTTTTTTTCCCCTTCGGGCTACGAAGTGATGAAAAACTACAAAGTTGCCGATCATATTTTTTATCTCCCCCTTCCCACGGCCAGGAACGCCCGAAGATTTATAGAGATCGTAAATCCCCGGCTGGTTCTATGGATCAAGTACGACTACTGGTACCACTATCTTACCGGGCTAAAAAAAAGAAATATCCCGCTGCTGCTGATCTCCGCTATTTTCCACCGCCATCAGCCATTTTTCAGATGGTACGGCCAGTTGTATAAAAAAATGCTGGAATGTTTTAGCTGGATGTTTGTACAGACGCCCGAATCTGCCAGGCGCCTTGAATCGATCGGCTTTACCAATAATGTTTCTGTAAACGGCGACACCCGTTTCGACCGTGTGATCGATATTGCAGAAAATTTTACAAACCTGCCTTTAATCGAAAAATTTATCGGGGATGCGCAGGTGATCGTTGCAGGAAGTACCTGGCCCGAGGACGAAGAAGAGCTTGACCATTATGCAAACAGCCATCCCCAAATAAAATTTATTCTCGCTCCGCATGAAATTGACGAAGACCACCTCGCGGATATAGAAAAATTGTTTCATCACTCGGTGCGGTATTCACAGCTCGAAAGAAATGATTCATCGCGCGCCAATACGCTAATCATCGATAATATCGGCATGTTATCGAGACTTTACCACTACGCAACAATCACTTACGTAGGTGGTGGCTTTGGAGATGATGGTGTTCATAATGTGCTGGAAGCAGCTGTCTACCGCAAACCTGTTGTATTCGGACCCGTATTCAGCAAGTTCACCGAAGCCATCGGATTACTCGAAGAAGGAGGTGCTTTTACTATAGAGAGTGCGCTTGAACTGGAAAAAACACTGGGAGATCTTTTGTCGGACAGGAAATTATATGAAGAATGCAGCGATGCGGCCGGGAAATTTGTGTATAGCCATAAAGGAGCCACACAAAACATCCTGAATTATATTCAGGAAAACCGTCTTTTGATCAAATGAAGAAAATGCCGGGTGGTGTCTTTATGCTCTTCCCAACCCAGCTTCACTTTCAATTCTCTTTCCATCCAGTATTCCGCCTCTGCATATATTTTAAAGCCATTAATCGTTTTCAGACTTCTTTCATACATCACATCATCGCCGCGAAATAATTCATTAATAAATATCTGCCGGTCGTTGATGCCGATTGCTTTTTTCAGATCCCGGATCGGATGTTCCGTAAGCACATGGCCCACTTCTACCCGGTTTTCTTTTAACTTATCATTAAGAGAGGGATCGCGCAGGCCTATCAGTTCGTTGATCTCTTTTACATTTTTCTGATGGGCGAGCGTTGGAATTTCCTGCATCGGATCGAACAGGAATTCCTGCCTGGATGCCTGTTGAACGGGTTCCGTTTTCTTCTGCTGAACGGGTATTTCTATTTCCGCAGCAGGCTGCAGGCGCTCTTCGGGAAGCTCTTCTGTAATCGTTTCTTCCACATTGGCATGATATCCATTGCGGGGGGCAGGCATTACGACCGATATCTTGGAAGTGGCTACGGGAGCGGATTTCACGTTCTGCGGCTTTAAAAGTTCGCGCTCGATAAGCATCGTAATGCCTAATAGTTTAGACGTATCGGCGTTTTGTTCGAATTGTTCTTTTAATTTGCTGATCAGTTCCGCTAAACGCTCCATGGCAAGTGGATGGTTTTGATTAAAAATTCAAAGCTGCATAAAGTTAAACAATTTTTGTACCTGTTTATTTTGAGTTCATCAATATTGCATATCACCACATTGTTAAAAAAGGATGTTCTTTTAGAAATCCGGCAGCAATACACTTTTTACGGCATTCTTTTATATGTGGCCTCCACCATTTTCGTTTTATACCTCGCGATGGGTGAGCCCGAAGCGATGGTCTGGAACGGGTTGTTCTGGATGATACAATTATTTATTTGCGTGAATGCCGTTGCTAAAAGTTTTTTACAGGAAAACAGCGGGCGCATGTTGTATTATTACAGTATTGCAGGAGCCTCGCATTATATTATTTCCAAACTGATCTTTAATGTCGGGCTTATGATATTGATGAGCATCATGAGCCTGATCCTTTTCCGGTTGTTAATGGGTGATGTGCTGGCGCACCCCTGGAAATTTGTGTTCACCGTTTGCCTCGGCGGATCCAGCCTCAGCCTGGTGTTCACTTTTCTGGCCGCCATTGCGGCGAGAGCGAGGCAGAACGCCGCGCTGATCGCTATCATGGGCTTTCCGCTGATCATACCCCAGGTATTGTTGCTTATGCGCATTTCCAACACGGCATTTTCAGACGTGCTGCAAAGCGGGTACCTGCAAATGAGCCTGCTGCTGGGCGGGCTGGATGTGCTGGTTATTGCACTGGCCATGATTCTTTTCCCTTTTCTTTGGAAAGATTGACAACGCACCGGCTTGACGAATTACAAAAGATTAAAAAATTTTGAACGTGATGGCTTTATGCTAATTTTGCGTTCATGCGTTGGTGGAAAATCTTAAGCATCGTCCTGCTGGTATTTACTTTTACAGCGGGATTTCTAATCAATGTACCCGACATCGGAAACCTTCATGAAACCATTCGCAATCTTTTCTTTCATGTGCCTATGTGGTTCGGTCAGCTGACCCTGATCACTGTTTCCCTAATCTATTCAGTCTTATACCTTAGAAAGCCCGATCTCAGGCGGGACATATATGCATTCCAGTTTGCAAAAACAGGCATTGTCTTCGGTATTCTCGGGCTCAGCACCGGTATGATCTGGGCCAATTATACCTGGGGAGCGCCCTGGAACAATGATCCAAAACAGCTGGGTGCCGCAATTGCCCTGCTTATTTACCTGGCCTACTTCGTATTGCGTAATTCGATCACCGACCTCGATAAAAGAGCCCGCATTTCGGCGGTGTATAACATATTTGCCTACTTTATCTATGTGCCGATGATCATGGTGCTGCCCCGGCTGGTGGAGTCGCTGCACCCGGGCGGTAAAGGTGTGCAGGGTAATCCCGGCCTGAGTGGCGGCGATCTCGACCCAACAATGAGAATGGTATTCTGGCCCGCCGTTATCGGATGGACATTATTGGGCGTGTGGATCACTACCCTCTGGCTTCGCCTCCAGCTCATTGCAGAAAAAAAACATCTCAGCTTCGCATCATGAAAAAAATTCTTCTCTCTATCCCCGGCCTCCTATTTTCAGCTATTCTTTTTGCGCAGGACAGCGCCGCCGCTCTCGCCGACCGGGAAGCAAAAGGATTAAGGGCAGATGGAAAAATATATGTCGTCATCGCTGTACTGCTGACTATTTTATTGGGATTATTTATTTACCTGATCAGGCTCGACGGGAAAATAACCCGAATAGAAAATAGTCCTCCGTCAAAATAAATATTACCTATTCACGATTGCTAATTATTTAAAACCATAAAAAGAATATCATGGCATCACATCAGGAATACAGCTTTTTCGGAGCTGTAGAAAAGAGTTTTAATAAAGCCGCTGTTTTTACCAGCTGGGATCCGGGCGTACTGGAGCAGATCAAGCAATGCAATGCCGTTTACCGCATGCATTTCCCCGTAAAAGTGGGCGATAAAATAGAGGTGATCAAAGCATACCGGGTACAACATTCCCATCATAAAACCCCCTGTAAGGGAGGTATTCGTTTCGCTCCCAACGTAAACCTCGATGAGGTAATGGCACTTGCGGCGCTGATGACCTATAAATGTGCCATCGTAAACGTTCCGTTTGGAGGAGCAAAAGGAGGCATCACTATCGATCCACGCAAATACAGCACCTATGATCTTGAAAAAATCACCCGCCGCTATACTGCGGAGCTAATAAAGAAAAATTTTATCGGGCCCGGCATCGACGTGCCCGCCCCCGACTACGGAACAGGCGAAAGAGAAATGTCGTGGATATTGGACACCTACAGCAGCATGCGCCCCGGTGAAATCGATGCGCTGGGTTGTGTAACCGGCAAGCCGGTGACACAGGGCGGCGTTCGGGGCAGAAGGGAAGCAACGGGCCTCGGCGTGTTCTTCGGATTAAGAGAAGTGTGCAACATGGAAGCCGTGATGAAGCGGTTAGGCATGAGCACAGGTGTGAAGGGAAAGCGTGTGGTTGTTCAGGGCCTCGGAAACGTGGGCTTCCATACTGCAAAATTCTTCCAGGAAGCGGGCGCTAAAATTGTAGGCCTCGCCGAATTCGAAGGCGCTATCTGGAGCAATGAAGGACTGGATGTGCAGGCCGTATTCGAACACCGCAAAAACACGAAATCCATATTGAATTTCAAAGGAGCGAATAATTTCAGCAAAAGCTCCGAAGCACTCGAAATGGAATGCGATATCCTGATTCCTGCGGCGCTGGAAAATGTGATCAACGGAGAAAATGCTCCGCGGGTAAAAGCAAAAATTATCGGTGAAGCAGCCAATGGCCCCCTTACCCCGGAAGCTGACGAAGAATTTATCCGGAGAGGCGTGCTGGTAGTTCCCGACATGTATTTAAATGCCGGCGGTGTGACCGTTTCTTATTTTGAATGGCTGAAAAACCTCAGCCATGTACGCTATGGAAGAATGGAAAAAAGATTTACTGAAAATCTCAATGGACAGATACTCGGCCAGATCGAGACGCTCACAGGCAAACAGGTAGATGCCGCTGAAAAAACACTGATCATGCACGGACCTGAAGAAGTGGACCTCGTAAGAAGCGGCCTGGAAGAAACCATGATTGCAGCAACCCGTGAGATCATGGACCTGTGGCACAGCAATCCTAAGATTCCCGATATGCGCACGGCGGCCTATGTGGTGGCTATTAATAAAGTAGGAACGAGCTATGCCGAACTGGGGATATTCCCATAGATATTTCACGCAAAAAATACCACAAAGGCGCAAAGTTATAAACTCTTGCGCCTTTACTTTTCTTAGTGCCCTTGCATGGGACCACTTTCCCACTCCGGAAGTTTTTCCAATGGCACCAATTGTTTGTTTTCTTTACTGAAACCCATGCAGCCGGTGCCGTTTGTTATTACCAGGTAATTTACCGGCACTGCAATATTGTATCTCAGCACCTGGTTGAGCACATCGGGCGTAAGCGCCACATCCATCGATTTACACTCCACCATCATCCACGGCCGGTGCCCATTATTGTAGATAAGAATATCGAACCGCTTAACCATCTCTCCCATCATTATTTTCTTCTCCAGGGCAATCAACGCAGCAGGATATTTTCTAACAGTCGTCAGATATTGAATAAAATTCTGCCGTACCCACTCTTCCGGCGTTAACGCGATCCAGAGCTTTCTGATCTCGTCGAAAATAACTTCCTTATTATCCTCTCTCCTGATCCTGAATGGCAGACCGGGATAGTCGATTTTGATCATATAATGTAAATGTTGTACTTTCTATTCAAATAAAAGAATATTCTGCCAAATGAAAACCAAAGAAGAGATCGTGAAGAACTGGCTGCCGCGATACACAGGAGAAAAGCTTGAAAATTTTGGCAAATACCTCCTGCTGACCAATTTCAGCCACTATATACAGTTGTTTTCTTCCTGGAACAATATGGAACCGGCCGATTTGTCCAAACCCATGCAATGTGTTACCGCCGGCGATATCACGCTTATCAATTTTGGTATGGGTTCCCCCGCAGCAGCCACCGTAATGGACCTTCTTACCGCCATCGACCCCAAAGCCGTACTCTTCCTCGGTAAATGCGGGGGTTTGAAAAAAAGAAACAAAATCGGCGATCTTATCCTGCCTATAGCGGCCATACGCGGCGAAGGAACTTCGAACGATTATTTTCCCGCGGAGGTACCCGCTCTGCCAGCCTTTGCCCTGCAGAAAGCCGTGTCAACCACCATTCGCGATTACCAGGTCGATTACTGGACCGGCACCGTGTATACCACTAACCGCAGAGTATGGGAGCATGATGAAGAATTTAAACAATACCTGCAAAAGATCCGCGCATATGCAATAGACATGGAAACGGCAACCATTTTCACCGTGGGATTTTATAATAAAATTCCTACAGGCGCATTGCTGCTGGTAAGCGATCAGCCCATGGTTCCCGAAGGCGTAAAAACGGAAGAAAGCGATAAAATTGTAACCAGTGAATATGTCAACCGGCATCTGAAGATCGGGATCGATTCGCTGAAACAATTAATCAACGACGGACTGACTGTAAGACATCTTAGATTTTGAAAGGTTTCACGCAAAGTATTCGCAAAGAATATCTTTGCGGCTCGGAGCTCCCTTCGCGTCTTTGCGTGAAACCCAAAAAATAAATATTGCTTCCTTTATTAACGATAAAAAACCTGCAAATTGACTTCGTAACGGAGAACGAAACGGTGCATGCCGCTCGGAATATCACCTTTACCATCAACCGAAATGAAATAACCGGCATTGCCGGTGAATCGGGGTCGGGGAAATCGGTTACTGCGATGTCGGTACTCCAACTGCTGCCTTCTCCCCCGGCCCGGTATATCAGCGGAGAATTATTATTTTCTCCTGATGGCATAACCCAATACAATCTTATTGGCGCAGGGAAAAAAGAATTGCGATCGATACGCGGTAAAGAGATAGCGATGATATTCCAGGAGCCGATGACCTCACTGAATCCGGTATTCACCTGCGGAGAACAGGTAATGGAAGCCATCCTGCTGCATGAAAATATTTCACGCGGGGAGGCCGAAGAAAAAACAATTTCACTCTTTAAAAAAGTCAGGCTGCCGGAACCTGAAAATATTATTCACCGTTATCCGCACCAGCTTAGCGGCGGCCAGAAACAGCGCGTGATGATCGCTATGGCCATGAGTTCCAACCCGTCACTGCTGATTTGCGACGAACCCACCACGGCCCTTGATGTAACCGTTCAGCAATCCATCCTTCTTTTAATTAAAGAATTGCAGCGGGAAGCCGGAATGGGCGTGATATTTATTACACACGACCTGGGTGTGCTGGCGGAAATCGCAGACCGGCTTATCGTAATGAACCATGGAGAAATTGTGGAACAGGGCCCGCTTAAAATAATATTTACCGCACCGCAGCAACCGTACACCAAAAAATTACTGGGCTCGCGACCCCCTGTCTTTGCAAAGAAAAAACATGAAGAGATACTGATCCGCGTGGAAAATCTTTCGGTAAAATATATCTCAGCCAGAAATTTCCTGGGCAAACCGGTAAGATACACCACTGCCGTGGATAACCTGAGCTTTGAAATCTTCCGGGGAGAAACGCTAGGGCTCGTTGGTGAGTCCGGCTGCGGAAAAACGACGCTCGGACGGGCACTCCTGCAACTGGTCGAGCCAAGTTCGGGAAAGATAGCGTTCGAAGGCCGCGACCTTCGTTTGATGAAGGGTGCCGAACTGCGGCATTTCCGCAAAAATATCCAGATCGTCTTTCAGGACCCCTATTCTTCCTTAAATCCTTCGATCCGGATCGAAATGCTGGAAGAACCGTTAAAGGTTCATTTCCCGGCACTGACCGGTGCGCAGCGGAAGAAAAGGGTCGTGGAACTGCTGGAAAAAGTGGGCCTGCAGGCAGAGCATTACCAGCGCTATGCCCACGAATTCTCCGGTGGCCAGCGGCAACGCATCGTTATCGCCCGGGCGCTCATCGCGGAACCCGCTTTTGTTATCTGCGACGAATCGGTGTCGGCCCTCGACCTGACCGTGCAGGCACAGGTCTTGGCCTTCTTCACCGGCTTCGGGAAGAGCTGGGTTTTACATGCATTTTTATCTCCCACGACCTGTCCGTAATCCGCTCGGTCAGCGACCGGGTGATGGTCATGAACAAAGGGCGGATAGAAGAGTCCGGCCCGGTTGAAGAGGTTTATCTTCACCCCCGCTCGGAATACACCAAAAAGCTTTTAGGGGCAATACCCGGGAATTTCTTACCTTTGCCCGCTTGAAATTTGCCTTTACATGAAGTTATCCCAGTTTAAGTTCGACCTTCCCTTAAATCTTATCGCCCAGCATCCGACCAAAAAGAGAGAAGACGCCCGCATGATGGTGGTCAACCGGCGTACAGGCAATATAGAAAACAAACATTTTCGCGATGTTATAGATTATTTCGATGACAAGGATGTGTTCGTGGTGAACAACACAAAGGTATTTCCCGCGCGTATGTATGGCCGTAAGGAAAAAACCGGCGCCAAGATCGAAGTGTTTTTACTAAGAGAATTGAATAAGCCGAACCGTCTCTGGGATGTGATCGTTGATCCGGCAAGAAAGATCCGCGTAGGTAATAAATTATATTTCGGTGACAATGACGAGCTGGTAGCCGAAGTGATCGACAACACCACTTCCCGCGGCCGCACTATCCGGTTTCTATGGGATGGTACCGACGACGAATTTCGCCAGATGCTGGAAATACTGGGAGAAACACCGCTGCCCAAATACATCAAGCGCAAACCCGACGAAGAAGACAAAGAAAGATTTCAGACCGTATATGCAAAACACGAGGGTGCAGTGGCCGCCCCTACTGCCGGATTACATTTCAGCAGAGAACTGATCAAAAAGCTCGAAATAAAAGGTATCCGCTTTGCCGAAGTTACCCTCCACACCGGCCTCGGCACTTTCCGGCCCATCGAAGTGGAAGACCTCAGCAAACATAAAATGGATGCGGAATATTACCGTATCGACGATACCGCCTGCAAAATCGTGAATAAGGCCATTGAGAGCAATCATCGTATCTGCTCCGTGGGAACGACAACGATGCGGGCTATCGAATCTTCCTTCACCGCGGAAAAATTACTGAAGCCCTCCGAAGGATGGACCAATATTTTCATCCACCCTCCTTATAATTTTAATGTGGCCGACGCATTGATCACAAGCCTCCATCTGCCAAAGACCAGCCTGTTAATTATGGTCTGTGCCTTTGCAGGGTATGATCTTTCCATGGAAGCGTATAAAAAAGCAATCAAAGACAAATACAGGTTCTTCAGCTACGGCGATTCGATGCTGGTTATCTAAACAAACCATCGACTGAAAATTATTTCCCTTAAGCAATTCGTCCGGCAGCAGCGGACTGTTTTGTTCATCCCATTCAGCGCAACCCGGAATATATTTTCAGCAACTGCACTGCAGCACTGCTCCAGCTAAACTGCGCTGCCCGTAAAAATCCCTTTTGGATCAACGATTTCCGAAGCGATTCATCCTGTAACACCTTAACCATATCTTTCGCAATTGACAACGGCTTTTCCGCCTCAGTCAACAGCGCCGCACCTCCTGCAGTTTCGGGCATCGCAGAATTATCGGCGGTAATAACGGGTGCGCCGCAAGCCATCGCTTCCAGGATGGGAATGCCAAAGCTTTCCCTTAGAGAGGGGTAAAGAAATAAGGCACAACAATTATACAGAAAAGGCATTGTTTCAGTCGGAATATAACCGGGCAGAATAAAATGTGCAATAAGGTGTGCTTTATTTATCGAGGATAAAATTTTCTGAACCCGCTCCCTGGGGTAATCAACGATCACGATAGGCAGTGCATCCGGTTCCGATTCACAATAATGCACATACGCTCTTATTACATTAGCCGTATTCTTTTTGGGGGCCCTATTGCCGAGAAATAAAATAAACTGCTGCGGAAGAGCATATTTATCCCGGACCAATGCCAATTCTTCCGCAGAATATTTATTATGAAAATGCTCATCAACCCCATTGGCTATCACTGAAATTTTCGGTGCGGCTTCCGGAAATTTCCCGGCAATTATTTTCTCTTCGTATTTCGAAACGGTGATCACGGCGGCAGCCTGCCGGATCGCTTGCGGCACTATCCATTTTCTGTACATATTGCCCAGGTTCTGATAGGGCGATCCTCCAAAATCCGTCTGTTGCAGGTAGATAATATCATGCACGGTAACAACCAGCGGCACCTTGCAATTGCGCGGCGTCGTATTGGCGGTGCAATGAAGAATATCGGGATGATATTTATGGATAGCAGCAGGCAGGGATACCTGTTCCCAGGCAGCATAATTCAGCGCGGGGAGTATCTTAACCTGCAGATTTTCAGATTCTGCAATGCAATGGCTGTCGGGGCCCTTCGCGGCAAACAGATAATAGTTGTTTGCCTTATCTGTTTTCTGCAGCTTCCTGATCAGCCCGAGAGCCGCCACGTCCATTCCGTGCTTATTGGCCCTGAATATACGTTGTGCCTCGATGCCGATTTTCATAATCGCAATTTAATCTAACCCGAACAGACCCTTATTTAAAAGTTGCAACGTTCTTGTTTTATCTGACGAATGAACCAGCAGGGAAACATTGTGCCTGCTTCCTCCATAACTCACCATGCGGATATCCACAGCAGATAATGCTTCAAAAAGATTCTTCAGCACCTGTGGTGTCTGCGCAATTTCATTTCCAACAACGGAAACGATACTATTGTCGTCTTCCACGCTGATCGTGCCAAACGGTTCCAGTTCTTTAAGTATTTCCTTTATGTGATTTTTATTATCGATGGTAACCGACACTGCCACTTCGGAGGTGGTAATCATATCGATGGGTGTTTTATATTTTTCAAACACTTCGAATATTTTTCTTAAAAATCCATAAGCGAGAAGCATGCGGCTGCTTTTGATATTGATGGAAATAATTCCATCTTTTGCTGCCACGGCTTTTGCGCCCTTCGAACCAGCTTCTTCCGCGATCAGTGTGCCGGCGGCCTGCGGCTGCATGGTGTTCAGCAATTTTACGGGCACTTTATAATGCTGTGCCGGCCAGATAGACGCCGGGTGCAGGATCTTCGCCCCGAAATAGGCAAGCTCTGCAGCTTCTTCAAAACTCAATTGTTCAATGGGCTTTGTCATTTTCACTATTCGCGGATCATTGTTGTGCATACCATCTATATCTGTCCATATTTCACAGACCGAAGCGTTCACTGCAGCAGCAATCAGTGAAGCGCTGTAATCACTGCCGCCTCTTTTCAGGTTATCTACTTCGCCTTTCGAATTACGGCAGATATATCCCTGCGTGATGAATAATTTTTTATTCTTATGCTGATCGAGAAGAGCTTTCAGCTTTATTTTTATCTGCGGCACCTGCGGCTCATCATCTGCATCGATGCTCATAAATTCCAGGGCAGGCAGCAGCATATGATCGATGCCTTTTTCTTCTAGAAATGCAGAGAATAATTTAGTAGACAATAATTCGCCCTGGGCAAGTATGTCTTTGCTCAATGCTTCGCTGAATGATATTTTCAGGATGATGTTTAAAAACTCAAAGTGCTCAGAAACGATGCTCCGGCCTTTTGCCAGGGTAGTTTCCTTCTTAAGAAGATCCGCGATAAAATTGTGATAGTGCGCTTCCAGCTTATCGATATTTTCCTTTGCCAGCTGTTTATTGCCTGCGGCGAGCGCATCACCGATGGAAACGAGGGCATTCGTTGTGCCGCTTAACGCGCTTAATACTGTAATAACCGGTTCGTCAGTTTTGGTAATGAGTTCGGATACCTGTTGCATCCGCTCGGGACGGCCTACAGAAGTGCCGCCAAACTTCATGATCTTCATTGAAAAATTTTAAGGCTGCAAAGATACGCTTCGATAAGTTCGCAGCCTTATTCATTTCTATAATTGAATTTCAAATCTTTCGCTTAATTTTTTCAAATCTTCAATCACGGGATTCAACAAAGGAATTCCCCCTTCCCTCCTGTCCCGTTCGGCCTCCCGCTCGGGGTCGCCGGGGATGAGGACCGATCGGTTTCCGTTCGTTGCCTTTGCCGATCTGAATCTCCTGATCCAATTGTCCATGTGATGTTTAAAATCAGCTGCGGGCCGGAATGCATCTATGCGCATTGCTCCAAAAAAATGACCAATGCCCTTTCCCGGCATCTGCGCGGGCATAGGCATAAAAGCCGGGAAGGGTGGCACCCACGGTCCGTAATTGGCGCCACTCAAAACAGCGGAAAATATGTCTACGATAGCGCCGAGCGCATAACCTTTATGGCTTCCCTGCTCGCGGTTGCCGCCGAGAGGCAATAGCGCGCCCCCGCTTTTCAATTCATGCGGGTTGTTTGAATTATTTCCTTCTTTATCCTGGATCCAGCCGGAAGGAGCCGATTGTTCCTTTCGCTGCAATATTTCCAGCTTTCCATTCGCAGCGGTGGTGGTAGCAAAATCAGCAACAAAAGCAGGTTCTTCGCCAGCCGGTATTGCCACACAGATGGGATTGGTGCCCAGCAACCGTTCTACAGAAAACGTCGGCGCCACGAGCGGGCTCGCGTTCGTCATGGCAATGCCGATCATGTCTTTTTCCAGCGCCATAAGGGCATGATGCGCTGCTATTCCAAAATGATTGGAATGCTGAACGCTTACCCATCCTGTTCCGCAATGGACAGCCTTTTCTATTGCCACTTTCATTGCAAAAGGCGCAACAACCAGACCCAGTCCGCTGTCGCCATCCACAACCGCCGTAGAAGGAGTTTCATGAACAACGGCGATATGGGGAGAAGCATTGGCACGCCCGGCCTCCCACAATCGCACGTAACCGATCAGCCGCGCGATGCCATGGGAGTCGATGCCACGAAGGTCCGCATGCAATAACCCTACGGCAGCGGTATCAGCATCCGCCGCACTGCACCCGATATGCCGGAACACGGCTTTCGTGAAACGCAACAGCCTTTCGTAGGGAAACAATTGCTCTTCCATCAGAACGGAAGATCGTCAACAGGTTCTGAGATCTCCGCACCCGACTGCACATTTGAATTTCCCTGTGATCCGGAATTATAATTGCTTCCGGAACCATAATCACCGCCGCCGCTATTCGAATCCCCCCTGTTTCCCAGCAACTGTACCATCGACACACGAAGCGTCAACGACACACCTGTAGTTCCGTCATTTTTAGTATAAGTCCTCACTTCCGGAGACCCTTCCACGTAAACCTGTGTACCCTTTCTCAAATAAGGGGCCACCGCCGTACGATCGCTCCAGTAAGCACACTCAACCCATATTGTCTTATCCTGCTGCTGACCCTGGCTATTCCTGAACTTCTCTGTATGCGCAACATTAAAATTCATAACCGTTTTTCCATTAACCGTGTTGGTAATGCAATCTTTTCCTAAATTACCTATGACCTGCATCTTTATCATATATATTATTTTAACGTGACAAGGCAAAATTACTTGATTGACTGCCAGTTCCCGCGGTGTTTTCACGTAAGTTGTAAGCTTTTTTTCCCCACGGATAACCGTTATTTGCAAATATTTTATTCAATTTTACGTTAACCCCAACCTAAAAACCTCTTCATGAAGAAGTCATTTATCCTTCTATTAGCTGTTTTTTCACTGCAACAATCCTTTTCCCAGGACTTTCCCGGCTACCGAACCGGAAATTATACCGGAGTAAATGGTGTGTTTTTCAACCCGGCCAATATCGCCGGCAGCCCCTACCGGTGGGATGTAAACCTGTTTTCCCTCAATACAATAGTGAGCAACGATCATCTTTCTTATAAATTAAAAGATATCGGTGACACGTTTAACAACGACAGTATAAGCAACAAATTATTCGGAAAAGATGGCTCCTCCAGTGGTATGATGATGGCCGATTTTCATGGACCATCTGTAATGTTCAATGTAAATAAATGGTCGGTTGCGCTGACCAGCCGGGCACGCGTTTTCGCAAGCATAATGGATGTGGATGGCAAACTGTTCAACCAGATCGGCAATAATTTGGGCAGCAATGGTACGGACTTCCCCTATACCATTTCTTCTGCCGAAAATATGCGCGTGGCAATTAATGCATGGTCCGAATTCGGCTTAAGCCTCGCCAGAGAACTATTTAGTAATGGCCAGCACACCGTTAAAGGCGGGTTGACACTGAAATACCTTGCAGGCGCCGGAAACGGATACCTGAACGTTAACAATTTAAACGGGACGCTGGATGCCGATGATTTCCACAACGACGCCTATTTATCTAACGCTACAGGTCATATCGGGCTTGGATTCGGTGGGATCAACCTGTCTGATATAGAGGCTAACGACCTGCTCAAAAAGCATGGTTCCGGCATTGGGGCGGATCTCGGCGTCACTTATGAATTCCGCCCTGAAAAAGATGCGAAAAACTATAAATTGAAATTAGGCCTTGCATTACTCGATATCGGTAAGATAAAATATAAAAAAGACGCACAGCGCAGCGGCGAATATGATATTAATATCTCCGGCAACGAACGATTTTATATGAACGAACTGGACGGTGTAAAGCTTGATAATTACAATGCATTTTTCGCAGCCAGACCACAGTATTTCACTCCCGCGGCATCCAATGCCGATGAGGATTACAGTGTATCGCTGCCTACTACACTGCAGGTCAGCGCAGATTATCACGTGGCGAAAGGGTTCTTTGTAAACCTTGCCAGCCAGGTTTCCCTGAGCAGCAGCAAAAGCAAAGCATTCAATAACCAAACCTATTCAGGCTTCACGCTGACACCGCGTTATGAAACAAAAGGTTTTGGCGTTTATGTACCGGTGAATTATAACAGCCTGTCCAAATTCAATGCTGGTCTTGCATTGCGGGCCGGCCCCCTGTTCATAGGCTCGGGATGCATACTCAGCGCGCTGGCCTCAGATTCAAAACAGATCGATTTCCATATAGGAGTCAGGTTTGGCGGACTGAGATAATTTCCCCGAAGAACATTTTTTCAGGAACATCTTTGCGGTAAGCGGGATGCTCCTGAAAATTTGCGCGAAGCGCCAATTGCTTACCTTTGCGCCCATGAGCAGAAAAGGCAAAGTGTTGGTGGCCATGAGCGGAGGGATAGACAGTACCGTTACCGCACTCATGCTTAACGACCAGGGATATGAAGTGGTGGGCATCACCATGAAGACCTGGGACTATGCATCGAGCAACGCCAGCAGGAAAGAAACCGGCTGCTGCAATATCGATTCTTTCAACGACGCTCGTATGGCTGCTGTTCAGCACGGGTTTCCGCATTATGTACTCGATATCAGGGATGAATTCGGTGGATTTGTCGTAGAAAATTTTGTAGACGAATACCTGGCGGGACGTACCCCGAACCCCTGTGTGATGTGCAATACCCATATCAAATGGCGGGCCTTATTGAAAAGAGCCGATGCGCTTGATTGCGATTTCATCGCCACAGGTCATTATGCCAAAATCAACACACACAACGGGAGGTATTTTATCAGCCGGGGCAATGACGAGCAGAAAGACCAGAGCTATGTTCTCTGGGGACTGCAGCAGGATCTGCTCGGCAGGACCATCCTTCCGCTCGGCAGTTATCATAAGCCCGAGATCCGGCAGATGGCCCTCGACTATGGCTATCCCGAACTGGCCAAAAAAAGTGAAAGCTACGAGATCTGCTTTGTTCCCGATAATGACTACAGAGGTTTTTTGAAGCGCCGCATTCCCGGGCTGGAACAGCGTGTGGAAGGCGGCAACTTTATCGATAAATCCGGAAAAATTTTAGGTAAGCACCGCGGCTATCCATTCTATACCATTGGCCAGCGTAAGGGCCTGGATATCACGTTCGGAAAACCGGTATATGTAACCGGCATTCAGCCCGACACCAATACCGTAGTGCTGGGCGACGAGGAAGACCTCAACCGCGCCGACATGACGGTAAGCAAGATTAACTGGATGAAATACGATGGCGTCACCGAAGGCATGGAAGCTATTACCAAGGTGAGGTACAAAGACAGAGGCTCATTGTCCAACCTTTATCCTGCCGGAAATGGGGTGCGCGTAAAATTCTACCAGGATGCCAAGAGCATCGCTCCTGGACAAAGTGCCGTATTCTACGAAGGCGATGATGTTATCGGTGGCGGGATCATTCAGTTTTAAGCCTTTATCATCAATCATTTAATGCAATAAACCGTTGCCCGGATACGTTTTCTACTGCCTCCCTGCATAGATTATCTGAATTGGAGCGTAATAAATTTTACGGATGAAAAAATATTTCTATTGCTTACTCGCAATCGCAGTGGCAGTGATCCAGGAATCCTGTAAAAAACAGGCAGATTTTGCCACTGCTCCGGTGGCCGATTATATGCCTATGCAACCCGGGAAATATATTCATTACCGGCTCGATTCAACGCTCTATATCAATTTCGGTCAGCAAGACACGGTAATCTCCTATGACGCGAAAGATGTTATCGATTCGGTGATCACCGATAATGAAGGGCGCATCAGCTACCGAGTAATCAGGTACCTGCGCAGTTACGGCAGTGAGGACAATGCAGCCTACATACCCCGGATGACATATATGGTTACTCCCACGCGCAGCGATGTGGAAGTAGTAGAGGAAAACCTTCGCTTTCAGAAATTAAAATTGCCTGTTACGGAAGGTTATAGCTGGAGAGGCAATACCTATCTGCCCACCACACCGTTTTATGATATTTACGAATTTGGCAATGACCAGGATATAGATCTCTGGGATTATACGTATCAGGATATAAATCAGCCGGCGCTCATTAATGATATCATTTATGACAGCACCATAACCGTTTTGCAGGTTGCCGACTCCTCTAATGTACCCATCGAATCACCCGATATGCTCGCCTATAAAAATTACTGGGTCGAGCAATATGCGAAAAATATAGGCCTGGTATATAAGGAAGTAGAGATGTGGGAATATCAACCGGCCGCCGGCGTAAGCCCCTCTTATATTTCAGGTTTCGGAATCAGAATGAGTATTATAGATCATAATTAAATCATCAGTATCCTATTCGATGAACGGAATTTTCTATCTTATCATCCTGGTATTCGGATGTACTGTTTCGTCATCCGCGCAACAGATCCGGTTTACTGTACAGTTCAAAGACAAACAGGGTTCCGCCTATTCTGTCAATCAACCCGCTGCATTTCTCTCAGAACGATCTATTCAAAGAAGGATAAAACAAAATATCCCCATCGATTCCACCGATCTCCCGGTGAGCCGGGTTTACCTGGATAGTCTTAAAAAAATAAGCGGAGTAAAAATTATCAATACTTCCAAATGGCTGAATAACGCATTAATAGAAGTTGCCGATTCGGCCCTTCTCCAACAACTTGAACCGATTCATTTTATTAATCATCTCGAAGCCGTTGGATACAGAAAGCTTCCGGATAATAAAACAGCTATCAATAAAAACATCGGAAAAGAAAAACAGGTTGCAGACGCACCAAAAAGTTCGCCCTGGATATTTTCGAGTAATCAAATGCTCGATGATGCAGCAGAATATGGGCTGAATTATCCGCAGGTGCATATTCATGAAGGAGAATACCTGCATAAAAAAGGATTTCGCGGTCAGGGAATTATTATCGCGATGATTGATGCGGGATTTATGGCATACAAAACCAATCATGCATTCGACAGCCTTCGTGCCAACAACCAGATACAGGCAGAACACGATTTCGTAAATGATGAAGACGATGTAAATAATGATGATTTGCACGGCGCCAATTGCCTTTCCATTCTTGCAGCGAATCTTCCCGGGCAGATGTTGGGCACAGCACCGAAAGCCTCCTATTATCTGTTCAAGACCGAAGACACGCATGCGGAAAAACCGGAAGAAGAGCAATATTGGGCCGTTGCCGCAGAACGTGCCGATAGCGCCGGCGCTGATATGATATCTTCTTCCCTCGGTTATTCAAATTTTGACGATACCACACTGAATCTTACTTATATTAAACGCGATGGCAGGACAGCGCCGATCACTATTGCGGCTAATATGGCATTTAACAAGGGCATGATTGTCTGCAGCAGCTCCGGCAATTCAGGTACGTTGACAAATGATTTTAAATATGTAATGTGCCCTGCAGATGGCGACCATGTGATGGCCGTAGGTTCGGTTGGAACCGATGGGATCATTGCGCCTTCGAGCTCAGGTGGACCTAACGGTGCGGGAAAATTAAAACCCAATATTGTTTCTGTGGGATATAATGCGGTATATGTAAATATTTTCGGGAATATTTCTACAGGAAGCGGAACTTCTTATTCCAATCCTAATGTGGCGGGATTGATCGCTTGTCTTTGGCAGGCCTTCAGTGAGTTTAGCAATGCAGAAATAATGGATGCCGTTGAAAAAAGCGCCAGCCGGTACAATAATCCGGATATGCGCTATGGCTACGGCATTCCGAATATGCGCATCGCTTATCAGTTGCTGGATGCAAAAAGAAATACGAGGGATAATTTATCGAAGAAAAATACTTTTATAAATGTCTATCCTGTTCCATTCCGGCAATCGTTCAATATATTTCTAAAGGCGCCCGCCACGGGGTCGGCAAACCTGCGGGTGCTGGATGAAAAAGGGAGTCTTTTACAGTTAATGCCTGTGCAGTTGCAAAAAAATCTGTATTATACGTTCACGATGAGCCCTGCTGTTTCTTCATCAGGAATTTATTACCTGCAATATGACGATGGACAGAACAAGACTACGGTTAAGCTGATGCACCTGTAATCCAATGAAAGGGAATTTATATCATGAAATGAATGGCATACAGCGGAACATTCATCATCCATTCCTGATCCCGAAAATCGGATGTCGATAACCGGATAGACACAGCCGGCTTGAACCGATCGTAAAATACACGCAGGCTCTTTGATTTGAGATTTTCCTTCGCTTTCACTTCAACTGCAATAATTTTCTCCTCTGCCTGCAAAACAAAATCCACTTCCGCCCTTGCAGCCTCTGCAGACCAATAATAAATTGCCCACTCAGGATGAGTAATCATTTGCTGCAGTACATATTGCTCGGTCAACGCACCTTTAAACTCCTGAAATAAATTATTTCCTTCCAATATTGTTCGGGCAGAGATGTCTGTCATGGCCCCCATTAGTCCCACATCCACAAGATATAATTTGAAGCTCGGCGCATCTTCATACGCCTTTAAAGGAAGTGCAGCTTTTCTCACCCGGTGCACTTTATTCAATAAGCCGCAATTGATCAACCATGTCATGGCCAATTCATAGTCTTTTGCCCTTGCACCTTCACGAATATGGCCGTATATGAATTTCCTGTTCTCTTTTGCAAGTTGGGAAGGAACGGAATTCCATAACATGCGAATACGCGGAACAATTCCGACGGGAGCATGTTTTGAAAAATCCTGTTCATAGGCATTCAGTATATTCTTTTGCAGTTGCCTGACCTGTTTAAGATCCCCGGAATTAATAAATTCCTGCACCGCTTCCGGCATTCCACCTACATAATAATATTGGCGCAGCAGATGGATAAACCGGCCACGGAATGTTGCAATCATATTGAAATCGCGCTTTTCAAGGATATCAACGAGCGCCTGTTGGTCAGCCGCAATCAGAAATTCATTAAAGTCCAGCGGATGCAGATCCAGAAAATCCACCTTGCCAACAGGAAAAGAAGTGTGCTGATGCAAAGCAATTCCAAGCAAAGATCCGGCCGCCATAATATGATATTGCGGCGCTTCTTCGTAAAAATATTTCAGGCTGGCAATGGCTTCCGGAGAATTTTGTATTTCATCAAATACGATCAATGTATTGTCCGAATCAATAGGTCTGCCGACCTCGATGCTTAAAGCTGCAAGAATATTTTTTGCGTTCAGATCACCGGAAAAGACATTTTTCAGCCGCCGGTTGCTCTCGAAATTAAAGTAATGCGTTTGC
>JBGAJL010000076.1:0-20181 GCA_044224935.1 Flavitalea sp. | reverse complement strand
ATACACCGTGCAGTTTTTTTCATACCTTTGTTTGGTTTTATTAATTATTATGAATACAGCAAGCTCTTCCAAAAGCCTGTAAGTATTTGTAATGAGCAGGAGAAACGGATCGCACCCGTTTCTCCTTTTATTTTGAAATATTTACTTCATTGTTTTCTATTTTATAATTAAAGTGATAGGCATACTGCAAAGCCTGCAATACCTGCTGAATATTTTCTTTTTCAAATGTGGCGGTGAAGGGGTATTTACCCACTTCACTGTCTTCGATAGATATTTTCACATTAAACCACCTCTCCAGTTTCTCTTTCATCTCATAAAAATTCTCATTTACGATCTCCAGGCGGTTGCGGCTCCACGCAGTCTCTATCACGGCGCTGTCTTTTTGATTATAAGAGAGCGGAAGAAGCGTAACAGACAAGACATCCGATGACACCGGCGTTTCTTTTTCTTTTACCCGGAATTCACCGCTTTCATTAATAACAGCCTTTTGATTGGGGGATAATAATATTTTCCGCATGCTGTTGGTTACGTGTATCTCCACTTTCCCCTTTATCAAAACCGTTTCGCTCTGTTTATCGTCCGGGTAAGCCTTCACATTAAAAACAGTGCCCAGGTCCTTCACTTCATACTTATCGGTATGCACAACAAAGGGCAGCGATTCATCGTGAACCACATCAAATAATGCCTCCCCTCTTAAATGCACTTCCCTGCTTTTTATCCCGTATTTTTCATCTATGCGCAGTTCCGAACCGGCATTCAGCCAGATCTTTGTGTTGTCTGAAAGAGTGATTACTTTTTTCTCACCATTGGCCGTTGTATAAATAGCTCCGCCATACGGCGCCCTGTCAGATCCTGTCCGACTTATTGTTTTATTATTCTTCTGATGCCCGATATCGATCATTGCCTTTCCTATCAGTATAACAATAACGACCGCGGCAACTGCCCCGGCGTAGCTAAAGATCTTTTTAAACGGAAATACTTTTACCGGGGCTTCGTCCTTCTCCCGAAGAAAATGCAGCTTTGCCCTGCTTTCCGTATGCTCCTGTTTCAGCATCGTATAAAGCCCAAGCACTATTTGTTTTGCTTCTTCGATCTTTTTTCTTTCAAATGAATAGTCAATCGCATATTGTTCCCAATACAGAATATCCGCCTCATTTTTTTGAAAACAGTAATTGATAAAAGAGTCATCGATAATAAGCTCTTCAACAGAAGGATAATGTGACATAAGCTCGCTTTCATACAAAGACGGACGGAAGCGGGATATTTACCAACTGTTTTTGAAAAAATTTAAAAAATGGAACCAGGTGTTAATTCAGGAGATTCTTTCTCCAGGGAAGTAGTTGTAAAATTTGCTTTCAGATTTCGCCTAACAGCATTGCAAATGCCAGACCGGAAAGCAAAGTAGCGATGTGAATGCCAGGAACAGCATGACTCAACTCTTCCCGCAGCAATTTGATTCCTTCGAAAAGATTATTATAAACAGATCTTTTGGAAAGCCCGGTTTGCAAAGCAATTTCATCCGTAGCCAGGTTTTGATAATATTTCAGATCGATTACCTTCCGGCAGCGTGCAGGGAGTTTTTTATAGGCCTTTCGTATAGCATTGATCAATTCAGCGTTCTTTTCCATCTGTTCAATGGTATCCTGAATGGAAACTTCAAAATGCCTCTCATCAGTATCTTTCGCAACCGCCGGCCGTGCTTTAATATATTTTCTGTAATGATCGATTAATTTTCGCCTGAAGGCGATTGACAGATAAGCCTGCGGATTCTGAATAGATGCCGGATCAATTTTCTTTTCTAATAAATCCAGGAAAAACTGGTCGATGATATCTGTTATTTCATCGTGCCGGTAACCAAGTCTTAACCCGATATTCATAAAAGTGGACTGAAGGGTTTTGTACCAGTGATGAAATTGATAGGAAGCATCAGCAGTCAAAGCAGTATCCATAAAAAACATTTTAAAAAAATTCTTTCAGACCCGAAATTATATTCCTCAATTCACTGTCATTGAACGTATCAGGTTACAGACCCTTACAAAAATATCTAAAAAACCCCACTGTCATTTTTTTTTGCAAACGTTTGTTTTTTTTATATTTTTTAATTGTATATTGTCAATGCTCCAATGCTCTCTGTCCCGGTTGGTCCTCATTAATCATTTTTAAAGTGAAAGATTATTTTGTACTTATTCAGGCGAGAAATATCTTTTCCTTACGTAAGACCGCGCATGGCTTTATCATAATCTGCGAAACACATTCCACGTAACAATCAGGCGGTAAGATGCAATATCGTACTGGTATGCCGATGCACCCTTGCCAGCAGTGCCGGGTCGCCGGACAGTTGCTTTCCGAATGAAGGGATCATTTCGCGGAATTTCACCTGCCATTTTTCCGATTGAAATTTTCCGGGGAAACATTGCTTTAACAAGCTGATCATTATCGAAACAGCCGTTGAAGCGCCGGGCGATGCGCCCAGCAAAGCAGCCAGCGAGCCATCCGCACCGCTCACGATCTCCGTTCCGAATTCGAGTATGCCACCCTCCTCTTCATCTTTTTTAATCACCTGCACCCTTTGCCCTGCAATTTCGATTTCCCAGTCTTCATCCTTTGCATTGGGAAGGAATTCACGAAGCTGGTTAATTCTTTCTTCATCAGTGAGCTTCACCTGTTCAATTAAATATTTGGTCAGGGGAATATTATGAAATCCGGCGGCCATCATCGGCCACAGGTTGGATAAGCGCAGTGATTTCACAAGATCGAATGCCGAGCCCTGTTTCAGGAATTTTGTGGTGAAGCCGGCAAACGGACCGTACAATAATTCTTTTTTCCCTTTGATCATCCTCGTGTCGAGATGCGGCACCGACATCGGCGGTGCGCCAACACTTGCCTTACCATACACTTTGGCCGCATGCCGACGGATCACCGCTTCGTTTTTACATTTCAGCCATTGACCGCTCACGGGAAAACCGCCAAAACCTTTTCCTTCCCTGACGCCCGATTTTAATAAAAGAGGAAGCGACCCGCCGCCTGCACCGATGAAAACAAAATTGGCAGCAATCAACCGGTGCTCGTGAGAATCAATGTCTTTATATTTTATTTCCCATTGCCGGTTCTTCTCCAGCGTGCGCACTTCGGTATTGAAATGAAGCTGTACACCGGGCAGGGTGACAAGCTTTTTGAAAATGCTACGGGTAAGTGAGCCGAAGTTGACGTCAGTGCCCCTTTCCATCCGGGTGGCGGCAACCTGCTGCGCAGGATCACGGCCTTCCATTACAAGCGGCATCCACTCTTTCAACTGCTCCCTATCCTCTGAATATTCCATGCCTTCAAACAGGTGGCAGCCGGTCAGCGCTTCATATCTCTTCCTGAGAAACCGGATGTTCTCCTCTCCCCACACAAAGCTCATATGAGGGATGGACCGGATAAATGATCCGGGCAGCTTCACCACTTCAGCGCCGATCAGATAAGACCAGAATTGTTTCGACTCTTCAAAAGACTCCGCAATTTTCACCGCTTTCGTAATATCTATTGATCCATCAGTTTTTTCGGGTGTATAGTTTAACTCACAAAAGGCCGAATGGCCGGTGCCGGCGTTGTTCCAGGCATCGGAACTTTCCGCAGCAGCGCTGTCGAGCCTCTCAAATATTTCAATCGTGATCGATGGCTCCAGCTCTTTGAGCATAATGCCCAGGGTCGCGCTCATGATCCCTGCGCCTATCAGCACCACATCTGCTTCCTGCTTAAAATCTTTCTCCATACCATGAAGGTAACCAACATCAATTGGCGTTCCTGGGGAAATCCAATCTCCGGGTATGTGGGATGTGACCCACCCCGGTCTCGCCTCGGCGAGACCGGGGTGGGCCAGGTACTCAGCATTATCTAAATCGGGAAAATCCGGAATTTCCCTTTTTCGTAAATGGATTTGCTTCTTTCGCCGTGATTTAACATCTGTATAGCTGAAATTCGCAAAAATTTTATTTAATGAGATTTTCTGTTGTTGCCCTGGGACTTGCTGCATTAAGCATAAGCTCTTGTAAGAAAGATGATAATAAATCTTCCCAAAGCGTTACCAACCAGCAGGTTGTTACTCAATACGCCGACGTGGTGCTGGCTACTTATACGGATGTTCTGGCCGAAGCCACTAAACTGCAAACCGCCATCAACGCCTTTGTCGCCAACCCAGGCGAGAGCACCCTGGCCGCCGCCAAAGCGGCGTGGATCGAAGCCCGCATGCCCTACGGCCGCTCCGAAGCTTTCCGGTTCTACGGCGGCCCCATCGATGCCGAACCCAATGGACCGGAAGGATTAATTAACTCCTGGCCCATGGATGAAGCATTTGTCGATTATACGGTCGACGATCCGAATTCAGGCATTATCAATGACCCGGACAACTTCCCTTCTATAAATGAATCGGTACTCGAAGCATCCAACCAGTCTGCCGCCGAGGAAGACGTGAGCACCGGCTGGCACGCCATCGAATTCTTATTATGGGGACAGGACCTTTCCGCCAGCGGACCCGGCAACCGCCCTTATACCGATTTTGTAGATGGCGGCACCGCTTCTCACCAGGACCGGCGCAGGGAATATCTTACTGCTGTTACTAACCTGCTCGTTGAAAATATCCAATCCGTCCTGGACCAGTGGAAAGCGGGCGGCACTTATCGCGTAAGCTTTACGGCTGCCGCCAATGCCGACCAATCACTGCAGGCACTTCTCACCGGCATCGGCAAATTTGCGAAAGGAGAACTGGGCGGCGAAAGAATGAAAGCCTATATCACGCACGAGCAGGAAGATGAGCAAAGCTGCTTCAGCGATAATACCACCAATGATCATATCGCAGGGCAGGAAGGAATTATGAATGTGTATTATGGAAAATATACAAAACTCGATGGCACTGTAATCGATGGACCGGGCGTGAATGACCTGGTAAACGCAAAAGATCCTTCAGCAAACGAAGCCATGATCTCTGCGCTCGACGCTGCTTATGCCGCGGTAAAAGCGATTCCTGCACCATTCGACCAGGCCATACTCGTTACCACTAATAACAAAGTAGAGGACGCGTCCAAAAAAGTACAGGCGGAAGGTGATAAAATTGTGGTGGCAGCCAAGGCAATTGGCATTTCGGTTACCCTATAATAAATGAAGTACAGGATAATTTTTTGCTTATTAATCTCTGGGGTGTGTTTTAACCTTTTCATCCTCTCTTGTAACAAGAAAGATCAGGAAGCGCTTGCCCCGGAGAATGGCGAAGAATTTACCGCTGGCATCAATGGCACTGTACCGGACGAAACAAGTAATGCACTGGGCAACCCGGTTCCTAATTTATCAAGCGACGATAACGACAAGTTTATCGTAGGAAACTCCTTTAACCGCAACGCATGGGTAACAGCACCCTCCTCCACAACAGGTCGCGATGGGCTGGGCCCGTTATTCAATGCAAACGCATGCGCCAGCTGTCATATCCTCGACGGCCGGGGCAAGCCCCCTGAAGCAGGCGAAGAACCGGTTGCACTGCTATTTCGTCTTAGCCTGCCGGGCGATGTGGAAATACCAAACTACGGAAAGCAGCTGCAGAACCACGCTATCAATGGAGCCGTTGCCGAAGGATCCGTACGCGTAACCTACACCGAAGTTCCGGGCACCTATCCCGACGGCACAACGTATTCGCTGCGCAAACCCAACTATGAATTCATCAATTTAAAATACGGTGATTTTCCTGCAGGCTATATGTTCTCACCCCGAATAGCCCCGGCCATGACAGGCTCGGGAAATTTTGATGCGGTCAGTGACGAAACCATACTGGCCAAAGCTGATCCCTCGGATGCTGATGGAGACGGCATTTCGGGCCGTGTGAACCACGTATATGATCACATAAAAAATACTACGGTAATAGGCCGCCACGGATGGAAATGTAATACGGCATCCATCCCTAACCAGGTGGCCGATGCGTTCCTGAATGATATCGGGATCACCTCAAGAGTATTCCCTGATCAGCAGTTGTCCGGAGTGCAGAAAGATATGTATAAAGACCTGCCGAACGGAGGCAACCCCGAAATAGAAAATGATTTCTTCGACGATGTGGTTTTTTATACTGCTTCTCTCGCAATGCCCCAGCGCCGGAAAAATTTCAACGACCAGGATGTGCTGATGGGAAAAAAAATATTCGTTAACATTGGTTGCGCAAAATGCCATTCACCCGAAATGCAAACCGGCACGAATGAACTCGTTCCGCAGTTATCGAATCAAAAAATAAGGCCCTATACCGATTTGCTGCTGCATGATATGGGTGAAGGGCTTGCCGATAACCGCCCCGATGGAGAAGCATCCGGAACAGAATGGAGAACAACTCCGTTGTGGGGAATGAGCTATTATAAAACTGTCAATAAACATACTTTTTTATTGCATGATGGCCGTGCAAGGAATGCAGAAGAGGCTATCTTGTGGCATGGTGGAGAAAGCGAAAAGATCGTTACCGCTTTTAAATCATTGAATAAAGCCGACAGGGATAAAATTTTAGAGTTCTTAGAAACGCTTTAATATATGAGAAAGCTTATCGTATTTGCTCTTGCAGGCATTATAGTAATAGCGGGATGCAAAAAAAAATCAAATGACGGGGAACAGAATCACGATTTCGACCAGTCTGCCATGCTCACTAACATGGCAGATAACCTGATCGTCCCCGCTTACCAGAATTTTTCTTCGCAATGCGATAATTTTGTTACCACGATAACGGCATTTTCGGATAATCCTTCCTCCTCCAATCTTACGGCTGTACAAAACCAGTTCAAAACAACGTACAAGGCTTACCTGCATGTGGAGCCTTATGATTTCGGGCCTGCAAATGGAACCGTGATGCTGATCAATGCAGTAAATTACTGGCCCACCAAACCCAACCTGATTAAAACTGAACTTGCTGCTTCCACACCCGTTTCAAACGATTATGTAAATGGGTTGGGCGCAGAGAAAAAAGGATTTCCTGCACTGGGATATCTGTTATTCGATATCACCAATGGCAACGATGCGGTGATCGATAGTTTCACCACAAGCGCCACTGCCGCGAGACGAAAACAATATGTAGTAGCGCTGGCACAGAACATCGCCAATAATGCAAAAACCATCGTACAGGAATGGCAGAACAGCTATGCAGCAAGTTTTAAGAAAAATACAGGAACCGAATTAAATACTTCCTTAAGCCTGCTGCTGAACAGCTTTGTAGTCAATTTCGAAACTTCGAAAAATAAACGGCTCGGCATACCCATCGGCCGGAAAGACAATTTCACGGAAGGGCCCGTTGATCCGGCTGCACTGGAATTGCCTTACACCGATTTTGCAAAGGATATCCTTGCAGAATCCGTCGCAGCATTATCCGATATCTACCAGGGAAAATCAGCCTCCGGAGATGGCCTGGGCTTTGATGACTATGCAAAATCCCTGAATGATGACGGAGTTGCGCTGAACGACAGCATCAAAACAGAATTCAGCAATTTTAAAAATGATATTGCGGCCATACAGTCGCCCATGCAAACATCCATTACAACCGACGCAGGCAAAGCGCTCGTTTATACTTCATGGGTGGAAAGCAAAAAAATGCTGGTACTGCTGAAAGTGGACCTGGCCGCCCAACTCGGCATATTAATTACGTTCAGCGATAACGACGGTGATTAAAGCCACACTGCCATACAACACACCGGTTAGTATGGTTGAAAGAAAAACAGACTGGTTCATCATTTTCAGGGTATTATTCGGATGTCTTCTCGCATTCAGTGCCATTCGCTTTTTTTATAATGGCTGGATACATGATCTGTATGTTACCCCGGGTTTTCATTTTACATTTTCAGGTTTTGAATGGGTGAAGGTGCTTCCTCCCGCAGGAATGTATATTTTATTTTCGCTGATGATTATCTGCGGGCTGATGATCGCATTTAACCTGCTCTTCCGTGCTGCATGCGTCTTATATTTTCTTGTTTTTACGTACGTGGAACTAATCGACGTTACCTATTACCTCAATCATTATTACCTGGTAAGCCTGCTCGTTTTCATTCTTGCGTTTTACGATAGTCGCGCGCCCTCTTCAACTCGCTACAATCAAAAGATCATTTTCTTTCTGAAGCTGCAGCTGAGCATAGTTTATTTCTTCGGAGGAATAAATAAAATCGAAGCCGACTGGCTGCTGCATGCACAGCCATTGCAGATCTGGCTGCATGCCAACAGCGACCTTTTTCTTTTAGGGAAATTATTAACCTTTAAAACTACCGCATATACTATCGCCTGGGCAGCAATGCTTTTCGATATCGGCGTACCCTTTCTGCTATGGTCACGCAAAACGCGGCTGGCGGGCTATATCCTGCTCTCTTTTTTTCATCTCCTTACCGCCCTGCTGTTCAATATCGGTATGTTCCCCTGGATCATGATGACCGGCACCCTGCTGTTTTTTAATAATGCGCCCCGAGCCGGAGAACTATTCGAGCATGTAAGAAAACAGGCAATCCTTTGGCCCTTAGCGGTGCTGGCCCTCTGGCAAATGGTGTTTCCTTTAAGACATTTTCTGTATCCGGGAAATTATCTATGGACGGAACAGGGCTTCCGCTTTGCCTGGAATATCATGTTGATTGAAAAAGATGGCATGATCGATTTTGGAATGAAAGACAGTACCGGAAATATTTATGATATTGTGGAAAAAGATTACCTGACACCTTTCCAGATCAAAATGGTAGCCACACAGCCCGACCTGATCCTGCAATTTGCGCGTTATATCAAGTCAAAACAACCGCAGACCAGGGAAATAGTTGCCGAATGCCATGTATCGCTGAACGGAAGAAGGTCGCAGTTATTCTTTGACCCGAAATTAAATTTACTAACCCAGCCGGATGAGCTATATAAAAATATTCGTTTGCATACTGTTGCTAAGTAATAGCATCGAAGCATTTACGCAACAGCCCACGGACTCCATAAAAGTAAAAACACTGGAAGAAGTGCGGGTAAAAGCCCGCAGGCAGTCGCGCATCAGTGATTTTCTCCGCGATGTAAGCGGACTGGGTATTTATGCGGGCAAAAAAACGGAAGTCATTAACGTGCAAAAAGTGGATGCCAATAAGGCAACCAACCAGAGCCGGCAACTATTCAACCGTGTTCCGGGTGTACATGTATGGGAAAGTGACGCATCCGGGATCCAGTTAGGTATTTCCGTGAGAGGACTGAATCCAAATCGCACCAGCGAGTTCAATGCGAGACAGAATGGATATGATATCAGCGCCGACGCATTGGGATACCCAGAGAGTTATTACACACCGCAGAGCGATGGCCTGGAGCAGATCGAAGTAGTACGCGGGGCGGCTTCCCTTCAATACGGCAGCCAGTTCGGAGGATTATTAAATTATATCATGAAGCGTCCGCCATTGAAACCCTTTGAGCTGACGGCGAGAAATACATACGGGTCGTATGGGCTGTTCAATAGTTTCACCAGCGTGGGCGGAACTTCGGGGAATATTGAATATTATGGCTTCTTTAATCATAAAGAAGGCGACAGCTGGAGAAAAAATTCAGCGTTCAACATCAATAGCGGCTATGCACATGTAGCTTATGCATTCAATGAAAAGTTCAAGCTGACTGGCGAATACACGAAAATGCATTATACCGCACAGCAGCCTGGCGGATTAACCGATGTACAATATGCGCAGGACGCAAGACAATCTATAAGAAAACGAAACTGGTTCGAAGCGGACTGGAATATTTTCTCGCTCAGCGCCGACTGGAAAATAGCTGAAAGAACCCGGCTCAATATCCGCAATTTTGTCTTCAAAGGCGATCGCGGCAGCGTAGGCGATCTTTCTACCGCGAATAAGATAGACACCCTGGGAAACCGCGATGTGCAATACGACAATTATCTGAATATCGGTAACGAAACAAGATTACTGCACGACTACAACGCAGGAAAAATCCCTTCGACCATACTGGTGGGCATGAGATATTACCACGGTGATACGCATCGCCGCCAGGGATCGGGCACAGACGGATACGATGCCGATTTTCATTTTCTCCATCCCGATAATCTCGAAGGATCCGATTTCAAATTCCCGAGCACCAACCTCGCGTTTTTTGCAGAAAATATTTTCAGGATCGACAGCCAGTTCAGGATCATTCCCGGCATTCGTTATGAACATATACAAACTGCATCCAATGGCTATTATAATCAATTCGGAACGTTACTGCGCGACGACAAATCAAACGGCAGGTCGTTCGTAATCGCAGGGCTGGGGTTAAGCTATTATGTGTACAAAACAACCGAACTGTACGCCAATTTTTCGCAGGGGTACCGTGCCATTAATTTCAACGATCTGCGCGTGGTCAACCCCAGCCAGAAAGTGGATCCCAATCTGAAAGATGCGAGAGGATACAACGCCGATATCGGGTATCGCGGAAACATCAGGAATATTCTGAGCTTCGATATCGGTGCATATTATCTGCGATACAACAATCGTATCGGCGATATACGCGTGGTGGATTCTATTTACAATATATATCAGTACCGGACCAATGTGGCCGACGCCAGGAGTATCGGTATTGAAACCTATGGCGAACTGGATGTGTGGCAGTGGCTGCATCCCAAAAGCAAGTTGTCACTTAGTGCATTTGTTTCTTTTGCGTATACAGATGCCCGTTACTTAGAGACAAAAGTGTCAGGAATAAAAAAGGGCAATAAAGTGGAGCTGGCGCCGCCGGTGATCCTGCGGACAGGTGTGAGCGTAAAAAAATCATGGTTTTCGAGCAGTCTTCAATATTCTTATACCGGGCAGCAATTTTCCGATGCAACGAATGCGAAAACTTCTCCTGTAGGAATTATCGGTATTGTGCCCGCATACAGTGTTATGGACTGGAACAACCGTGTCAGCTATAAAAAATTCACGATAGAATTCGGCGTAAACAACCTGCTGAATGAAACTTATTTTACGAGGAGGGCGACATCGTACCCGGGCCCGGGCATATTGCCTGCAGAGCCCCGCAATTATTATGTGGCGCTCGGGATCAGGTTATAAGATCGGCCGGCAAACAGGTCTTAAAAACAGCATCCGAACCCTCCCGGGAGATAGTATAGCCCGAATTAATCAACTCTCAGAATTCTTTTATAAGTTCCTGCGCCAGCTGGTCTGTATGTCCATCGAAGCGGTGGCCTCCGGGCAATACCTGGTTGCGGTAGTTTTTCAGTTCAATATCCTTTACCGGAAAATCTTTTTCGTCCTGTCCGAAAAAGGTGGTTGTCTTAGGCACTTCCATCTTATTTATCTCGGCCACCACATCCATGTTTCTTTTTGCATTTCCACCGAACATATCCGCCCAATGGATCTCAAAATCCGTGGACGTGGAAGGTGAGATCAATATGACACTGATCAGTTTATTTTTCAACCCGGCATTCAGCCTGTTAACGATAAACGGCATCACATCGGCTCCGAAAGAATACCCGATCAGGACAAGCTGCTGGTTGTGCCGCTCTTCGAATTTTTTTTGGAGATAGGAAGAAATGGCCTCGCTGGTTTGTTCGGGTGTTTTCTTTTCCCAGAAATACGTTTTTGCATTAACAGCCGTAAGCTCGTAGCCGGCTTTGTTGATCTTACTGCATAAGGTGGTGGAGAAGCTGTTAAAACCACCATCACCCGACACATACAAAATAAAAGGCGTTGAATTTTGAGAAGGCCATTCTTTAACAGGAAGTGTTGCATTCTGAGCATGGGCCCAAACACTTCCCATAAGCATGCACACAGCCGTAATCAATTTTTTTATCATGGCTTCATTACATTATTTAATGCCATCGGCAATTGTAAAAGATCCAGGTCATCATCATAGACAAGGTATTTATTTTCCCAAAGCGTTGCGTATTTTTCCTTAAACTCTCTCAGGCCCTGGTAATGCTGGAAACGTTTGATCTTGGCAGCAGCAAGTTTGATGAGCTGTTCCGCTGTATTGGCCGGATTAATTATACCGGTCATAGGTACTAACCCAAGGTTAAGATACAATTGATTTTTCTCTTTCGCATATTCAATAAGCCTGATAATAAGTGCGTCCATTGAGGCGGCGGGTGCATCTTTGGTGCGCCGGATCAGGTCGTACGTGCATTCATCTTCGGCATAAGAAGGAATAATATTAAGAAATGCTTTAACGGCGCCCGACTCGTCTTCGAGTGTGATAATATCCTGCTGCTGCAGTTCTTTCTCATCGAACATGCCCTGCGAGAAAATATATTCTTCCTTATCAAAGCCCTCTAGCCATTCATCCGAAACGTTCCTTAATCCTGAAAGGAATCCGGCAGTATGGGGAGCGCAGCGAAGCTCCACCGTGTAATTATTTTTCCTGAGGAAATTCAATCCGTTGCGTAATGATTTTTTGTCCTTTCCTTCCAGGGAAAAATCGGTTACCCTGAGTATGGCCTCCTGTCCTATCTTCAATTTATTCTTTCTCAGTTCATTCACCCATTGCATGCCGTTTTCATCCACGCGATAAAAAGCGGGCTTAAGCCCCATTTTCCTGCAATGCCTGTCGAATTCGGCTATAACATTTGTTTTATATTCTTCAGCGCATACCGGTTCTTCCAGTACGATGGCAAAGCCGCCCGCAATACGATAGGCGATAAAAGCATCATATACATCGGAGAAAAAAAACAATTTGTCTTTGTATAATTTGAAATAATCAACGGAGGAATTTCCAAATTGCGCCAGCAGGAACTTTGCCCTCTCACGATAGTTCTCCTTAATAGCTGGGTGGATGAGGCGGGGTTGAATTAAACTGAACAATAAAAACACCAGCGTAATAAGGCCAAGACCCCTGATCAGCCAGAGCAATTCATGCGCAAACCGGGTTTTGGGTTCAAGCGAGGTATCTTCCACCAGCAAATAGATCTTAAATGTGTGTATCAGGGACTGCTTCCAGGTAAAATCCATCCCGAAATGCCTGGGATCGATAAAATAAAAGCTGATAAACCCGATCACCAGCACTGCCACAAAGCTGATCGCAGAAGTGCGCAGCCCCGCCTGCATCCATTTTGTGCTGCTGCGCCGCCTGTATTGACCCGCAGTGGCAATCAGGACCAGCATGGTAAACGCAGCTATAATCGCTTCTTCATAATCCAGCGCCTTGGTTAAATGTCCGATCAGCGACGCCAGCGATAATACCAAAGCGAATAGCCATGCATTGCGAAGCCCTCGAAAGAGAAACGCAGTGGTGATCAACAGCGACATACCGGTAAACAGCACCAATAGATTGGAAGCATGTATCGCATCGAGCGGAATATATTCCCTCAGCAGCCGCAGCCGCTGATTTATCGGTTTTGTTACTGCTGAAACAATATTCACCAGGCCCAGCATGAAAGTAAGCATGGCCGGAGCGAGCCTTAAAAATAATTTTCTTCCTTTCCATGCAAAAGCGAATAAGCCGATCACCAGCGGCAGCCAGAATTCAAATACACGGTATAATATCGTTACCGATAGCGCCTGGGAAGACGAATACCCCGATTGCTCCAGCACATACACCATCGACAGTTCCACCGCGCCCAATCCCCTTAAAAAGGGCGACACCACCATCAGCAATACCGACACAATGTAGGCGATCGCCGAAACGCCGAACGATGCAGGCAGGCCCAGCGCCATCATTGCGATAGATAAGTGGATCATGCCGCATAATTCCACTCCCATCGAAAAGCCCACTACTCCTGCAAATCTTTTTCTGTCGACATTCGCGGCGAACAATTCATTCAGCGCCGGCGTAATAGAAGGGAATCGCTTATCGAGCCATTTATACATTCGTCCTTTTTTAGCCAGATCCCGGACAATGCAGAACAGTGAAACGATAATCAGCAAAACAATCACCAGTCCGAGCCAGGAATTTTCAAAACCATTCGTGTGGTAGATCGCATAGATCATTACCGGCAGCCCCGCAATAAATACGGTCAGCAGGCCGGCAAAGCCGAACAGGCCGCTGGCCTGGTGCACCTGGGTTTTGTTGAACGACGACCTTCTGATCTCGGAAGGTGAATAGGCAAGCGCACTTACGCCGCCTGCCGGGAGAAATACACTGATAAAATTTCTTTTCAGAAATAATGCTGCCGAATCGAGCCAGGAAAAGGAAAGCCCTATTGCGGCAAAGCTTTCTTTATACATGCCGCCCATCAGGAAAATATAGCAGACGGTAAGCGCGCATCCAATGATCACCCAGATAGTTTCCGCTTCCAGCATATGCGGTATGATATCATGCAGCTCTTTTCTTTCGCTCCGGAAAAAAATAATAGCCAGCACAAGCATCAGCACGGCAAGAATTTCTCTCCAATACGGCCTGGGTGAAAAGGATAATATGTTCTTTAATCGTGCGGTCATCTGAATTCGAAATACCTTTCCGCATTATAATAACAAATGTCTTGGATAATCTTTCCGGTCCAGGAGATATCATCCGGTAATTCGCCATTTTCAATCTCTCCACCAAATAAATTACAAAGGATGCGCCGGAAATATTCATGGCGGGGATAAGAGAGAAAGCTGCGCGAGTCGGTCAGCATGCCCACGAAACGGCTTACCAGCCCCATATTCGACAAGGCATTCAATTGCTTGATCATCCCATCTTTCTGGTCCAGGAACCACCAGGCGGAGCCCCATTGTATTTTACCTGCAGTACTCCCGTCATTAAAATTGCCGATCATGGAAGCCATCAGCTCGTTGTCGGCCGGATTCAGATTGTAGATAATTGTTTTGGCCAGGCGGTCACCGGAATCGAGTTTATTCAGAAACCGGGCCAGGGAAGAAGCCTGGCTAAAATCGCCGATGGAATCCCATCCTGTATCAGCGCCAAGTGTCCGCATCATCCTGCTATTGTTATTTCTCAATGCTCCCAGGTGAAATTGCTGCACCCAGTTTTTTTCATGATCCCATTCAGCGAAATGGACCAGCATGCAGGATTTGAATTTTTCAATTTCCTCGCCGCCAGGCGTCTCCCCCTTCCTTATTTTTTTGAATATTTTTTTAATCTCCTTCTCTTCGTATTCGGCTGCATATATTCTTTCCAGACCGTGATCAGAAACACGGCATCCGTTTTCGGCAAAGAAATCGTGCCGGCTTCTTAATGCGTCGATGAACTCATTATAATTTCCAATAGATATACCGGAAGCCTCTTCCAGCCGGCTCAGATACTTATTAAATACCTGTGCATCGTCAACATTCATTGCCGCATCCGGACGGAAAGCAGGCAGAACAGGGATTTCAAAATCATCTTTTTTTATTTGCCGATGGTATTGCAGGTTGTCGGCAGGATCATCGGTAGTGCAAACGGTTTTAACGTTCATCCGGCGCAGCAGGTTTTTTACGCTGAATTCGCCTGTGTTTAATTTTTCGTTGCAGCGCTGGTAAACTTCAAGGGCCGACTGGTTATTTAAAACAGTATAAATGTCAAAATACCTTCGCAGCTCCAGGTGTGTCCAGTGATAAAGCGGATTCCGCAGTGTATAAGGAACCGTTTCGGCCCATTTCAGAAATTTCTCTTCATCGGATTTATCGCCGGTGATAAAAGCCTCGTCTACTCCATTCGTCCGCATCGCCCGCCATTTATAGTGATCCCCATACAGCCACGCTTGCGTGATGTTTTCAAATTTCTTATCGGCGGCAATCTGGTCGGGCGGAAGATGACAATGATAGTCTATCACCGGCATCTGCTTCGCGTAATCATGGTACAATATCTTAGCAGTATCGGTGTTGAGCAAAAAATTATGATCGATGAATTCTTTCATATCGAGAAATTAATTGGTGCATGCAGGAGACAATATTTTCCCTGAATCCCTTCAGCAGGTTCAGATCGGACCTCCAGATAGACAGGTTTGAAAGTATTTTTTCTACTACTTTATCCGGTGAGCCTTCCAGCCAGGCCATGGAATAGAAAGGGGCATTGTCATCATTGATAAGATATTTTTCATTTCCCCGTTCTCCGTAATATTTTCCATCAGCCTCGGGGGAGCATTTCATAAACAGAATATGAGCGGCAAAGCATTCTGTCATTTTATCCGGGACCTTGCCGTAGCGGTTGTAATAACCGATGATCACCGGAATATTGCGCATGGCCATTTTTGAGGAATACTGCAGGGTAATGCTAAGCCATTTATGCACGATAAAGGGATTCCGAAAACGATCCAGCACTTTGGAAATAAATTCAGCTGCATCCTGTTCACGCAGAATATTGCTGGTGATGGCCGGAGTAATCTCCTTCATCAACGATTCCGTATAAGCAGCAAAATCAATATCACTCATAGCTTCCGCCACCGTGTTAAACCCCGATAAAAAGGCATGGCCGCAGCAGAAAGTATGTGTGCCATTAAGCAGGCGCAATTTTAATTCGCGGTAGACGGTAATGTCCGGAGCGATAACAATACCCCTGCCCGCTTCGGCAAAAGACAAGGTATTTCTCACTTTTTCCCCGGTGGATTCTATGGCCCATAATGCATAAGGTTCCGATACGATTGCAAGTTCATCCGGCAAACCGGCATTCTCTCCTGGTTGATCGCCCCGCGCAGGCTTTCCCGGAACAATCCGGTCGACCAGTGAATTGCAAAATTCATTGCAGCCGCCAATCCATTGGATGAAATTTTCATCCAGTTTATTTTTGCGCGCCAGCTGCACCACTATCTCTTTCAGCCGGGTTCCGTTTTCCGTAATTAATTCTGTGGGAATAATAACAAACCCTTTATCAGTGGCGCCTCCGAATTTTTCATAGCGCCTCAACAATACAGCGAGCAGTTTACCGGGAAATGATGCGGGAGGAAGAGCATGTACATCGTCATCGGAAAGCACGATACCCACTTCGGTCGTATTTGAAATAATAATTTCGATGCCGGGATCGTCTGCGCATAACAGGATGTCCTTCCATTGGGTTTGTGCGGGTATCACCCGGCTGATCGATGCATTGATGATCGTCTTATCGATGGCCCGGCCATTTTCTATTCCGCAGATGCGGTGCGAATATAAATTATCCTGTTGCCGGAAATCATTTACATCGCCGCCGGTCGATTTGACCACTACCACCCTGCCTCCAAATACGCCGTGTTTATTTGCCCGGTCGATAAAAAAATCGGGCAGTCCGCGCAATAAAACGCCCGTACCAAATTGCAGTACTTTTTCAGGTAAGTTAAAATAATCAGCCGTGGGAATTTCTGCACTGCGCCCATCAGGCAGGTTTTGTCGGGATAAATTCATTGTCTTATGCCGGATCTTGAAGAATGATTAGTAAAGGATCAGATGAAATGCGATCCATCGATCTTCTCCAAAATTAGCGGATGAGCATTGGCCTGCCAAATCGGTATGCCCGGACAGGCTAACGTTTGTTATTGAAACGTTATAACCTGGAAATCATTATGCTTTTGGGACTTAAAAACGTCTAATAGAACATAAAAAATTTAGTTATGAAAAAACTGCTGATAGTGCTGGTTTCATTAGGACTGGCTTTGGGAGCTTCGGCTCAGAAAATTGTTCGCGGCGGCTATCATCACATACGTTCGCCCCGCGTGATTGTAGGCGTTGGAGCAGGTTATTATCCGTTTTACAGCCCCTATGGTTTTTATTCTCCGTTTGGCTATCCCTACGGTCCTTATGGACCTTATGGCTACCGATCCTATTCCCGGCCTTCAAAACTCGAACTACAGGTGCAGGATATACGGCTGGATTACGCCGACAGGATCAGTTCGGTAAGATCCGACCCTTCCATGAAGGGTCGCCAAAGACGGCATATCATAAAACAATTGAAAAATGACCGCGACAGGGCGATTGTAGATGCAAAAAGGAACTATTACTACAACCGTTCCTCAGCTTCGCAGGCTCCCGTAAATAATGATTCGAATAACAGCAATAATAATAACGACAATTACAACCAGTAGGTACTGGCTCGCTGATCCGTGTTGATTATTAATTGCAACGAGGCCGTCTTCTATGCGGAAGATAGCCTCGTTTGATTTTTATTCTTTACCCTGAAAGGCTGTTTGAAAAACAGAACCATGTAGCTATGCCGTTACTCTGTGCCCTTTCACTGCATAGTATAATATGAATATAAATAAGGGTATGGGTACAAGAAATCCTGCTGACATACCATATGCATCAGCTACAGCTCCCATCAAAGGTGGAAAGACTGCTCCTCCTGCAACCGCCATTACCAGGAAAGACGCAGCTTCTTTGGTATTATGTCCCAGAGATCTGATAGCCATGGCAAAAATGGTCGGAAACATAATAGACATAAAAAAGAAAACACCGTAAAGTGCAATCAGAGAAGGCCACCCAAACTCAAACGACACTATGGGCAAAAGGATGCAGACCGCCAGCGTGTAAAGAGCAAGCATCTTTGCAGGCTTAAAATATTTCATCAAAGCGCTTCCGGAAAAACGCCCGATCATAAATAACAAAAAGCCAAGTGATAAAAAGTAGGGCGCATACTTCACGTCAAAGCGGGGATGCATGTCGTGGTCGGTAACAAAATTGATCAGATAGCTAAAAACGCCGGTTTGTGCCGCCACATAGCACGCCTGAGCCGCAAAGCCCAGCGTGAAATGACGGTTCTTCCATAATGGTTTTGGAGAGATATACGCAGGATCATCAACACTTGTTACTATCCCGGTTTCTGAAGTTTGTGTTATCACCGCGCCATGTGCCGCATTTTCATCCGCTTCCGTTATCTCAGGCAATTTTATTCGCATAAAAACGAATGCAATAGCCAAAACAATCAGTCCGATTAGGGCAAAGGGCAGAATAATTGAGATCATTTTCTTGCCTTCTTCATGACTCTGGTTACCATAAATGTACAAGGCGATCAATGGTCCAATCATCCAGGCAAGTCCATTAAAAGATTGAGAAAAATTAATTCGCCGTTCTGCTGTTTGAGGAGGGCCGAGTTTTGTGGTGTATGGATTAGCGGCTGTTTCAAGCGTCGCGAGGCCTGCGCCAATGATCAGCAAGCAAATTAAAAATAAAATGAAAGATTGAAGCGTGGCCGTTCCGGCGGCGATGAGGGCTCCTGATGCAAAAAGGCAGAGTCCGAAAATAATACCCTTTTTATAGCCGTATTTTTTTATAAACATTCCCGCAGGAATAGCCATTCCAAAATAGGCGCCATACAACGAAAACTGAATAAAGCTTGATTGCCATTTTTGCAAATGCAGCATCATCTGAAAATTTTTATCCAGCGTATCCAGCATGCCGTGCGCTATTCCCCACAGAAAAAACAGGGCGCTGATAGCGGCAAACGGCCCGGAATAGTTGACGCCGTCTTTCACAAATAGTGATGGTCTTTTATTTTTCATTATGCTTATACTTTTTATTTATATACGCACCGGGGTGTTTTTTTTACAGAATCGTGAAGGTACACGCTCAGGATGATATTTACTTATAAGTTTTCTGCCCCGGCGCGTGAGTTCCGGCGCCGGAACTCGCTACTTATATAATGGTCCATATGTCGCACAAGCCCTGTAATCAGAACTTTCATGATCGGAACCGAAAGCGGTCCATGCGGAAGGACGGAAAACCGCATTGGCATCAACGTTATGCATGCACACCGGAATGCGCAGCATCGAAGCAAGCGTAATCAGGTCGTGCCCGATATGTCCGTAGCTGATAGAACCATGATTGGCGCCCCATGCAGCCATTACGGAATATACATCGGTGAACGGGCCGTTGCCCGTTAACCTTGGCACAAACCAGGTTGTGGGCCATGATAAATCCGTTCTGGCATCGAGAATATCGTGAACTTCCTGCGGAAGACCGATCGTTTCACCTTCTGCGATCTGTAACACCGGACCAATGCCTTTTACGAGATTTAACCGGCACATGGTAACAGGCATCCCGCCTTTCGTAACAAATTTTGAAGAATATCCGCCCCCACGGAAATAGCCGTTGTTGGCAGGATACCATGTAGTAGCCTCCAGGCATGCATCGGCTTCTTCCTGCTTTATTTCCCAGAAAGGTTTCATTACCGGTTTTCCATCGCGGGATTGTCTTCCTGAACCATCGAGTGTGGCGGAGCCGGAATTGATCAGGTGAATAAATCCCTGCGCGGCGGGTCCATCAGGTTGCCATCCTGAAACTCTTTTCACGGCATCAGGGCTCCAGTAGGTGCGCACGTCGGCAAATATCTGTGCAGTATGTGTGAGCAGATTTCCCAGCAACATGCTGGCACCGTTTAGCG
>JBGAJL010000075.1:0-20567 GCA_044224935.1 Flavitalea sp. | reverse complement strand
TGTCCGTGAGTAGAGGTTGGAGCCCGGTTCGTTGAAACCGATATGCCCGTTGTTGCCGATGCCCAATACCTGCAGGTCTATACCACCGGCGTCTTCGATCATTTGCTCATAGCGGCTTGCATACGATTTAACCTGGTCTTTGGGTATCTCTCCATCGGGGACATGAGTGTTGGCAGGATCGATGTCGATATGATCGAAGAGCTGCACTTTCATAAAGTGATTATAACTCTGAAATGCATTCTTGTCGATAGGATAATATTCATCGAGATTAAAAGTGACAACATTTTTAAAACTCAATGCTTCATGCTTATGCAGCCTCACCAGTTCGGCATACAATGCTTTTGGAGAATTGCCGGTGGCCAGGCCCAGCACGCAGGTTTCGTTTTTTTTCTGTTTTTCCCTGATCAGCGCTGCAATAATATTGGCAGCGTAGACAGAACCCTGTTTCAAATCTGAAAAGATCTTAATTGGAATTTTCTCAAAAGAGTCAACCATAGTCATAAATCCGAGATTTTTATTTTTCTTCAGAGGTTCGAGAGGCTTTCGCGTATTACTTTAAGCTTGGCTTCCGCATCTGCTTTTTTCTTCTGTTCCAACGCCACTATTTCCGGCTTCGCATTCTGCATAAAGCGCTCGTTTTTCAGCTTATTTTCAACGGATAATAAGAAGCCTTCAAGGTATTTCAATTCTTTTAATAAATCTTCTTTTTGTTCTGAATTATCAATCGGTTGCGCAGTTTCCAGGAAGAATTTATCCTTGCCGATAACCACGGAAGTATTATGGCCAAGTGCTTCCGTATTGAAGGCAATCGTGTTTGCATTCACCTGTTTGGTCAGGATATGGTAAAACGACAGGTACGGTTCCCGCGAATCAGTAATGACATACAGTTTTATTTCGTCTTTGTTTTTCAGTTTGCTTTTTACACGGGCATCCCGCAGCCCCGTAACCACTTCTTTTAGCAGCGCGCCGGCATCCAGCACTTCTTTGCGCGGAGGCTCCATTTTACTGTATTGCCGGATAGTGAGATCTCCATTCCTTTCGTCGAGCAGATGGTATATTTCTTCGGTGATAAAAGGCATAAACGGATGTAATAAATGCATCAGTTCCGAAAAGAATTTTACCGTATGGTTGTAGATGGATGCATCGATAGATAAACCGTAGGAAGGCTTCACCCATTCGAGATACCAGCTGCAGAAATCATCCCAGATCAGAGAATAAATCGTTTTAAGAGCTGCGCTGATTTTGAAATCGGCGTATAATCTGTCCAGTTCCATTCTTGCCTCGGCGAGCCTGTTACTGAACCAGCTGACCGCAAAATCATGTTTCGAAGGCTGCGTACTTATATCGCCGTCGGCTTCTGTTTCCACCGAACCGGAAAACCCTGAAACGTCTACTACTTCCAGGGCATCCTGCCCGCTGGCTTCCGATTCTTCATGTCCGGGTTCGTTGAGTTTTTCCGCCCACATTTTTACCAGCTTGAGGGCATTCCAGAGTTTATTATTAAAATTTCTTCCCTGCTCCGGAGATGAATCGTCGAACAGCAGGTCGTTGCCGGCGGGAGCGGAGATCATGATACCAAAGCGAACGGCATCGGCTCCATATTTATCGATCATCTGCAGCAGGTCGGGCGAGTTGCCAAGGCTTTTGCTCATTTTCCTGCCCAGCTTATCACGCACCATCCCGGTGAAATAAACATCTTTGAACGGTTCTTTGTTTTCATACTCCATTCCTGCCATGATCATTCTTGCTACCCAGAAGAAGATAATATCCTGGCCCGTCACCAGCACAGAGCCGGGATAGTAATAATTGATGTCGGCATTGCCCGGTTGGGTAATGCCTTTGAAGGTTTCTATGGGCCAGATCCAGGAGGAGAACCAGGTATCGAGCACGTCTTCGTCCTGTTCCAGAACCGGGGCATCTATTTTATATTTTTCAGAAAATAATTTCTTCGCCTCCGTTTCATTTTCGGCTACAATAAATTTTCCATCTTTATCGTACCACGCGGGAATTCGTTGTCCCCACCATAACTGCCGGCTGATGCACCAGTCTTTGATATTGGTAAGCCAGTGTTTGTAAGTGTTTAAGAAACGTTCTTCGGGATGAATTTTTACGCGTCCGTCGAGTACGGGCTGCAGCGCTTTATCTGCAAATGCTTTCATCGACACGAACCATTGCGTGGAAATTCTGGGTTCTACCACCGAGTTGGTTCGCTGGCTGTATCCTGCGCGTGTCTGGTTGTCTTCTTCCCGGATGAGCCATCCTTTTTCTTTCAGGGCCCCGGCCACTTTTTTTCTTGCATCAAATCTTTCCAGGCCCGCAAATTTCCCTGCAGCCGCAGTAAGCGTGCCATCTTCATTTAATGTTTCAATTACTTCAAGATGGTGCTTCAACCCGATGGTATAGTCATTGATATCATGCGCGGGCGTTACTTTTAAAACACCGGTACCGAAAGCCGGGTCAATATATTCATCGCTGATTACCGGTACGATGCGGTTAACAAAAGGTACCACCGCGTATTTTCCAATAATATTTTTATACCGTTCGTCCGCCGGATGCACGCATACCGCGGTATCGCCCATAATTGTTTCGGGCCGTTGCGTTGCAATAGTAACGGAAGGAGAAGCCTCATTTAATTTTGAGAGGTCGGCATCGGCATTATCAACAATAAAATATTTTACATAATATAGCTTCCCCGCCAGGTCGCGGTGTTCCACCTCTTCGTCGCTTAAAGCGGTCTTCGCCACCGGGTCCCAGTTGATCATTCTCGCCCCGCGATAGATCAGTCCTTTATTGTACAGGTCCACGAAGATCTTAACAACGGCGCGGTAATAGTCGGCGTCCATGGTGAATGTTACCCGGTTCCAGTCTACGCTGCAGCCCAGCCTTTCGATCTGGTTGTAGATGATACCGCCATATTTCTCCTTCCATTCAAAGGCATAAGCGAGAAACTCTTCCCTTGAAAGCTGTGATTTGTCGATATTCTTTTCTTTCCGGAGCATTTCCACCACTTTAGCTTCGGTGGCAATCGAAGCGTGGTCGCTGCCGGGTACCCAACAGGCATTAAAGCCGTTCATACGGGCCCTGCGCACCAGGATGTCCTGCACGGTTTCGTTGAGCGTATGGCCCATGTGGAGCACGCCGGTTACGTTAGGCGGAGGGATGACCACGGTAAAAGGGGGGCGGCTGTCGGGCTGGCTATGAAAAAAGCCTTTTTCTTTCCAATGTTTTGTCCATTTATCTTCTACCGGTTGCGGGTCGTAGTTTTTAGAAAGCTCCATACCGCGCAAAGATAAATTTTCTGCATCGTAGAAAAAGGGATAAGATCGCTTAAAAACAAAAAACCGGCCAGGGAAATCCCTGCCGGTTGCAATATGTTTACTACGATTACTTAGGCTAAATTAAGCAAACCAGTAGAGGTATGACAACAGCATAACCAGCGCCAGAAATCCTGTCGCCCATAATGCGATTGCTACATTTTCATTAAGATGGAAATGATTGTTTTCCTTTTTCATATGTTACGAGTTTACGTGATTGAAATGCAATACACAGAATTACCCGGATACATCAACAGTAGTCTTCGAAAAAGGATACGAATAAGAGGGTTGGTCAGCGACCGATTGAGACAAATGTACTCTATAGGTATTGAAAATGCAACATATTTTTCAAAATTCTGCGCTAAAAACCATGGCCCCGGAATAACTTTATACCGGATGTACGCCATTGTCGATATTGAAACCACGGGAGGGTATGCTTCTGCCAACGATATTACCGAGATCGCCATCGTGCTGCATGACGGGGCCCGGGTAACCGAAGTTTATGAAACCCTCGTAAAGCCTTCGGTAGCAATCCCTTATTTCATACAGTCTTTAACGGGCATCAGCCCCGCCATGGTTGAAGATGCACCGGAATTTTCTGAAGTGGCGGAAGATATTTTCGAGCGGCTGAAGGGCAGGATCTTCGTGGCCCATAATGTAAACTTCGATTATTCTTTTGTTCGTCATCATCTCGGGCTTTACGGGTTCAACCTCGTGGCGCCGCGGCTCTGTACCGTCAGGCTCAGCCGGAAAGTGTTTCCCGGGCTTCCCTCATACAGTCTCGGAAACCTCTGCCGGCATTTTAATATACAGATCGAAAACAGGCACCGCGCAGGTGGGGACGCCCTGGCTACGGCTACGCTGTTCGGTCATATCCTCGGTAGTGGCGGTGATCACGTGCGGCAATTTTTAAAAAGAAATTCGGGGGAACAATCGCTGCCGCCTAATTTACCCAGGGAGCAGGTGGAAAACCTTCCTTATTGTCCCGGCGTTTATTATTTCCATGATCAGTAGGTTATTTATGTGGGCAAGGCGAAAATATTAACACTGTGTAAGCAGTCATTTGCATGAATAACGGCGCTGGCCGGCAGCGGCAGGAATTTCTTCGCAACATCTACAGCATTTCTTACCAGCATTGTGGTACCTGGCTTCGATGGCTTTCATCCTGGAAAATGTGGAGATCCGGAAATACTGGCCGAGGTATAACCCAGCCAGAAAATCTTTACACAGGGCTTTGGATTGTATATGTATGAAGACATAGGCGGTTACAAAAGATTAATCGTAGAAAAGAAGAAGCCCAATCTTAAAGCTTATTATACATTCAACCTGCAGGCAGAAGGATTCGGGTTGCTGACCCGCTTACGGGAACAGTTTGATCTTGACACTGCTCCAGGCGGCCCACCCGAAGAATATAACCGGCGCGTGGAAGATGCGATTGATTACCTGGAAAAGCTACTGCCGACATTTGCGGTTATAGATGAGCGTTATGACAACGAGGGCCGTTCCTGTATTCTCATTGAAAAAGGAAGGTTTTACGGAATGGGATATATGCCCGGTGACGCTGCCGTATATTCGGCGGAAGAATTAAAGTCCTACCTGCAGGTCTATCCTGAAAATGATTATATCCGCGGACTGATTTATCAGTATGTGCGCAGGAAGCCGGAGAAAAAAATCGTATTTAATTAATTGTATGGAAAGAAAGATTGATTCCTGGTTCAGCCCCTGCCTGCAAAAGGAAATGCCGGTGGCAGTATATGGGCATTACGGTTTTGCATTGTTGCTGGTGCCCACAGCCGCCGCTGACTTCCTGGAATATGAGCGGTTTCAGCTGATTGACGCCCTGCGACCGTTTATCGAGGCGGGTAAGGTGAAAGTATTTTCCATCGATAGTATTAATAATGACAGCTGGATGAATTATGCTGCGCACCCGCTACATAAAACATATATGCACAAACAATGGAATTATTATGTATATGACGAAGTGATTCCTTTCATCAGGAATACTACCAGTTATGAAACGCCCATAATCACCTGCGGCGCTTCGTTTGGTGCATTGCACAGCGCGAATTTGTTTTTCAAACGACCGGATCTGCTGAACGGGTGCATCGCCATGAGCGGCGTGTATGACCTGACGGAATATACACGGGGATATTATGATGAAGATGTTTATTTCAACAGCCCGATGCATTATATGCCCAATCTTACGGATCATTCTATTCTGGAACAGATCAGGAAAAGCGATCACATCCATTTATTTTCCGGCAGCGGTGAATATGAAGATCCCGATTCGGCAAGAAGATTTGCGGGAATATTGTATGATAAGGGCATCAACTACGAGCTCGATATATGGGGTGCTGAATGGCGGCACGACTGGAATACCTGGCGAGCGGTATTACCGCATTACCTCGCTTCCAGGTTCTGATTCAGCAGTTCGGTGAATTCCCTGCGGGATATCATTTCCGCGCCGAGGCTTTCCAGGTGTTCGGTATATACCTGGCAATCGATCAGCTGCACGTTTTCTTTCTTCAGTTGCTCTACGTAAGAGATAAAAGCGAATTTGCTGGCGTTGCTTGTGTTGCTGAACATGCTTTCGCCGAAAAAGATATTTCCCATCCGGATGCCGTACAATCCGCCCACGAGCTCTTCGCCCATCCAGGCTTCGGCGCTGTGGGCATATCCTTTATGATGAAGCTCTGTGTAGGATCTTCTTACTTCTTCGGTGATCCAGGTACCGTTCTGGTCTCTTCGTGAAATCTTCTGGCAGGCGCTTATGACGTCGGGGAATGCGTTGTTGATGGTGAACCGGAACGTATTCTTTTTGATTACCTGTTTCATGCTCCTGCTCACTTTTAGCCGGTCGGGAAAGAGTACAAAGCGGGGATCGGGGCACCACCAGAGGATATGTTCACCTTCGTACCAGGGAAAGATTCCGCTGCGGTAGGCCAGAAGAAGACGTTCGGTGGAGAGATCGCCGCCGGCGGCCAGCAGGCCATCGGGTTCTGCAAGTTCGACAGGGGGAAAGACAAGCTGGCTATCCAGTATGAACAGGGGCATTACGCGGTCACTTCTATTGTAGCGCCGATGCCTCTTTCGGTGATGGCGTCGCAGTATCGTTTAAGTTCATCGTAGGAGCCGGTTTTAACGGCATACTTCCCCTTATAGTGGATAAAATAAGCGCATTGTTCTGCCTGCTCGCTGCTGTGGCCGCAAACGGTCATTAAGGTTTCGATCACCCATTCGAAGGTATTCACCTCATCGTTCCACACGATCAGGCTATAGGGGTCCTCCGTTGTGGTGAGCAGTTCGGTGTCTTCATCCTGGAGATATTTCGTATTGCCGTCAGGTATCATGCGCCCGGTTTTTATACCCTGCAAATTTAAAAAAATTAAATAGTTGTGACAAGGCTCAAAAAAATTTTGGGTGCTGATTATCAGCCCTTATCTCTGCCCACCCGCTCGAAAAAGGGCATATAAACCAATTGGCAGGCGCATTGGCCTTACAAGCGGCCCCGGATTCCTCCCCAGTTAAGTCCGGCTGGTTTTCGTTCAGAGACCCTTATTGATATCCAAAGTGGTGCGGGATTTGAAAAATGTTTGTTTTTTATTTGTAAGGTGTAATATTACGCATTACATTTGTAAATGATAAAAAGTATCATTCACAAGGGATTGCGTTTGTATTACGAAGAAGGTAATGGCTCCAAACTTCCTCGTGAACAATTGTCAAAAATTGCAAGATTTTTCACAGCTCTGGACGCTATCTCTTCTGTTGATGATATTAAGGCTTTGGGTAATGGAATTCATACATTGAAAGGTGAACTAAAAGGGTTTTGGGCTTTAAAGGTAACTGGAAACTACAGGCTTATTTTTCGCTTTGTTCCCCCGGATGTGTATGACATAGATTACATGGACTATCATTAAATATTTGATATTATGCTACGCAGAAATTTGCCTCCTTCCCATCCGGGAGAAATACTTAGGGAAATGTTTATTAAGGAACATGGGTTGACTATAACTGAAGTTGCTATTGGTTTGGGAATTGCCCGTGTTAATCTGTCTGCTATAGTTAACGAACGTGCGGGTATCAGTCCGGACCTTGCAGTAAAACTTTCAGAAGCTTTTGGTAATACTGCCCAGTTCTGGATTAATCTGCAAAAGAATTATGAGCTATGGCATGCTGAAAAAAAAGTGGACAGGAAAAAAATCAGGCATTTTGTTATGGCATAGGGTATGATTAAAATAGAGAGCCAGGGTTTCAAAAAAACACTGTAACTCTTTGGCGCCCTTATTGGTAGTGCGTTGTAAGATGCCCTAAAAAAAATTTGGATTGAGTCGTCCAGCGCTTATCTTTGCACTCCCAATCGAAAAAAGGGAGCATAGCTCAGTTGGTTTAGAGCATCTGCCTTACAAGCAGAGGGTCCGCGGTTCGAGCCCGTGTGCTCCCACAGAGGAAAGGCCTTGACAGTCGTCGAGGCCTTTTTCTTTCTACTATTATACTTTTTAAACAACTAATTTTCCAATTGTATACACAGTAGGCCATTCACTCCGGTATTCACTCGACTAATAGTCGAGATTAACTGTTACAAAGCTTTCGTTTAAAATGAAATCTATTTTTTCATTTTCGCCAGCGGATAACCGGCAGACAAACCAATAACGCTGGTTCTTACTTCGGTGTCGTCACCGGCATATCTTGATTTGTTGTATAAATTATTGAGGCCCGGAGCAAAATTAACGGAGAAGAACAGGCCATTATCCAGTTTATAGCCTGCCATAATATTTAAGGCTATTTCCAGCCGTTTAATTGAAAACCTGCCGTTGTTGTCTTTATCAAATAAATTGTATTTATTTCCCTGGTACTTATAATTTCCGGTCAACCCGATATTAAAGCTGGGGCCGATACCACCAAAGAAATTATTCTTTTCATACAATGCCATTACAGGAATATCCAGCATCAATAAGCTGATCTTTATCCCGCCTAAATCGGTCACCTTTGCATTTTTTAAGGAGAGTAAAGCGCCCGGCTGGATAGTAATATTTTCTGCTACTGGTATATTGCCCACCACACCGGCATGAAGGCCAATACCGCTGCCACTGTATTTGTGGTTGTTGACCTTTACTTTTCCGGAACTGATATTTAATCCGCCTTTTAAGGCATAATCAATTTTTTGTGCGTTAAGTGCTGTGGATGTAATTAAAAAAATAATCAGAGCAAGGGGTTTGTTGTTCATAATTCAGTTTTTTGAACAACAAATGTGGAAGAAGCGGCGGCGGAAAAAAATACTCAATATTGAGTACTCCGCATGAGTCGATAAGCATGCACCTGAAATAAATTATACGTTTAATCCCGCAGCATTTTAAATGCTTTACCCAGGTAATTATTTATATCACCGGCGATCATTGCTTCCTGCGAAAGTGCAGCCGATGCAATATCTCCTGCAAGCCCATGCACATATACACCCAGTATCGCCGCCTGTTGCGGATCGTATTTTTGAGAAAGCAGTCCCGTGAGAATGCCTGTCAGCACATCGCCGCTGCCGCCGGTGGCCATGCCCGCATTGCCCGTCGTATTAAAATGAGCCGTGCCCATTGGTGTGGCAATCAGTGTGAATGCTCCTTTGAGTACGATAATTATGTTTAGTTCATGTGCTTTATTCAATGCAAGATGAATCCGGTCCAAATTGCTTTCCGTTTGGCCGAATAACCGTTCAAACTCTTTGGGATGCGGGGTAATAATGGAATGATGCGGAATCCCGGTAAGCAGTATTTTGTTTTTCGAAATGGTATTTAGCGCGTCGGCATCTACTACCATTGGCTTTTTATATTTGGAGAAAACATCCGCCAGCATTTTTTCGTGCGACTCATATAAGCCAATACCGGGACCAATGCCCACTGCGTCATATTGGCTGAGGTTGGCAACCGAAGCAATATGATCTTCGCCGGGTTCGGTTTTGGCCATTGCTTCAGGCACGGTAACCTGCATAATTTCATATCCGCATGCCGGGATATGGCAGATTAATTTCCCCGCACCACTGCGCATAAATGCCATCGCACCAAGTGCGGCAGCGCCCATCATTCCCTTACTACCCGCTATTAATGCGCCGGTACCAAAATCGCCTTTGTTTGAAAACCGGTCTCTCGTTTTTAGAAAACCGCGAACTGTGTTCCTGTCGGTTATTCTGAAATGATCCGGGATCTTTTTTACAAAATCAGGATGTAATCCTTCGATATAATCCAGACAGTCTTTCAAGCCGGTTATTGTTTGATGTAAATATTCCGGTATTCCACTTTCATGATCATTCCCGCATGCGCCTGTAAACCTAACCATCCGCTGAATTTTCGCTTAGACAGGTCGTTGTCGACTACTTCGCTCATTAATTTCCCGTTAATATAATGTAACAGGTGATTTCCTTTCGCGATGATGTGTATTTCATTCCATCCGTTGGGCCGGATATATTTTTTTAGTGAATCGCTGTTGCCGATGATGCTTTTTACAACGGGATCTTTTCCGTTTTCAATCACTACACTTTCTCCGCGTTTAGCCAGGAAACCTCTTCCGCGCTCTTCGTAATTCTGACCCGTATATTCATTTTGGCCATCGATGTCTGCCTGGTATCCTTTAAGTCCGAAAGGCACACCATCTACCAATTCACTCCGGTAGTTGATTCCGCTGTTGCCATTTTTCGATATTTTAAATTCGGCTTTAAATTCGAAATCGCCGGGTTGCCCGCCCTGCCAGATCAGGAAAGTGTTTGCCTTGATCGGATGGGATGCGGTAATCTCTGCAACAATATTTCCTTTTTCTATCCGCCAGTGATCCGTATCTCCCTTCCAGCCCTTAAGCGTTTTTCCGTCGAATATCTTCACGAATCCATTGTTACTGTGCTGTGCTGTGATGGTGAAGAAGCTGAGGAGAAATATAGAAAGAAGAATAGCCCCGTATGATTTTTCTGATAACATTTTTATATAATTTTAAATATCGGGTGAATATTCAGTAAGGTACAGCAATCTATGTTTATTTTTATATGAATTAATTTAATTACCCCGTAGTCTTCAATAATATATTATATGCCAGTGAAAAAAAGTTTACTTGACAAAGCGCTTGAGCAGGGACGTGGAATATTACGCCTTGCACCCACCTGGGTTCCCCGTTCTTTTTGCGTTCCCGGGAGAAGAATAAAATTGCATCCCGACGATTATTATGTACTGGGAGGCATACGCGGAGGTATTGACGAAAGATGGTTGGCTTCAACCACGCCTGCCAAGAACGGGCCGCTCACCGGAGAGCACGAAGGCCTGAGCTTTGTTGTTTTTTCCGATGGTGGAAAGGAGGAGCAGTTTTTATTGAAGGATGCTGTGGAACTTGGCAGGGATGCCGTTATTGGTAAAAGACTGTGGGATAAATACGGCTTATGGCCGATGTATTCCAAATTCTTCGATAATATGGGTCCGTTGCCCCATCATATTCATCACAATGATGAAAAAGCTGCTTTGATCGGACAGCTCGGAAAGCCGGAGGCCTATTATTTTCCGCCACAGTTAAATAATCACGGCGGGGATTTTCCATACACATTTTTTGGCATTACGCCGGGAACCACCAGAGAGCAGATCTTACAATGCCTGAAGAATTTTACCAAAGGAGATAATAAGATCACCAGCTATTCACAGGCATTTCAGCTGGATCCGGGAACCGGCTGGGATGTTCCTCCCGGCATGCTTCATGCACCGGGCAGCATGTGCACCTACGAACCACAGAAAGCATCCGATGTTTTTGCAATGTACCAGTCGCTGGTGAACGAAGCAATTGTGCCGGAAGAATTATTATGGAACGGCACGCCGAAAGAAAGCATAGGTGATTATGAAGCATTATTGGATGTGATCGACTGGGAGCTGAATGTGGACCCGAATATGAAAGAAAACCGTTTCATGGCCCCTAAACCGGTGAAGGATATAAAAGAAATGAACAGCGAAGGGTACACTGAAAACTGGATCTGTTATAAATCGGATGCATTCAGTGCGAAAGAGCTGACGATTAATCCCGGCGCAACAGTTACGATCAAAGACAGTGCGGCTTACGGAATTATCGTGATGCAGGGGCATGGAAAGATGGGTGTATGGGATATTGAAACACCCGCTTTGATCCGCTATGGCCAATTAACAAATGACGAATTTTTTATTACCGAGAAAGCTGCCGCGGAAGGTGTGCAAATTACCAATCATTCAAAAACCGACCCCATTGTTATTTTGAAACATTTCGGTCCGGATAACCCGGATTTGAAACTTAAAAGTTAAAAGTAAAAACTTAAAACTATTAATTGAGTCTGCTTTGAACGGAACTGAAGTCGTCTCACAAAACTGCATTCATTTTTAACTTTTCCATTTTTAATTTTAGAATACATGAATAATTTTCCAAAGATCCACAATGCCTCCTGGCCGGGAGTAGTAGGGAAGGGCTCCGCTGCCGAACCTGTTATTTCTTTCGACAGGATGCTGGAGATGACCGCCAGTGCCGAAGTGAACGGCGTGAAATTCGATGGTATAGACATAGGATTGTTTCACCCGGAATTTGAGGACAGCAGTGAAGATATCGTGAATCGCCTTGCCGATAAAGTAAACAGTTATGGATTGAAGATAGGAAGCGTGGTGGCTGCCATCTGGCCTCCCACAGGCGGCTCGGCTATGGGAAGTAAAGAGGAGCGGGCCCGTTTTGTGAATGAAGTGCGTAAGGCCTGCCGGTTTAGCCGCAGGCTTCGTGAACTGGGAGTGCGTGACTATGGCGTGATCCGGATCGATTCTGCAACGAGCCCCGAAGCGTGGCTCACCGATCCGGCAAATAATACTGCGTTAATTGCGCAGACTTTCCGGGAAGCCTGTGATGTGGCGGCCGAATATGGTGAGAGCCTTGCTGCAGAAGGTGAAATCTGCTGGGGTGGAATGCATAGCTGGAAGGCGATGATCGATACGCTGGAAGCAGTGGGGAAACCGAATATCGGTTTCCAGGCCGATATGTCGCACACTTTATTGTATTTATTAGGATATAACAGTCCGGCCGACAGAATATTGCCGGAAAATTTTAAATGGTCGGACCGGGAAGCCCTGTCTGCCGGATTGAAGAAATTAACGGATGCGCTTCGTCCATGGACAATTGATTTTCATGTGGCCCAGAATGATGGCACTGTGCATGGCTCGGGTTCGCATGATAAAACCGGAAGGCATTGTCTCGCCACCGATCCCAATGGCCGGCTCGATATTGCTCATGATGCAGGCTACTGGCTGCGGGATGAAAATGGAAACCTGACAAAAAAGATGAGGCATATCTGCTGGGACGGATGTATGTTCCCGAATGAAGTGATGATGCAGCCGAAAACCTGGAACGATATTCTGGCTGCTATGATTAAAGTGCGCGAAATGCACGGATGGTCGGAAACTGAATAATTATTTAATAATAACAACGATGGCAACTCATAAAGAAATAAGAATAGGCCTGATCGGCACCGGGCTCATGGGCCGTATTCATTCCAACGGGTACAGGCGCATGGAAAATTTTTTTCCGGAATATAAATACCGGCCTGTGCTGCAGGCTGTTTGTGCAAGGCGGGAAGAAAAAGTAAAAGCGTTTGCAGAACAATGGGGATATAAATCGTATGAAACGGACTGGAAGAAATTAATTGCGCGTGATGATATTGATGCGGTGGATATTTGCACGCCGAATGATTCACACGCTGAAATTGCCATTGCCGCTGCGGCGGCAGGTAAGATGATATTGTGCGAAAAGCCGCTTGCGAGAAGCCTGGCAGAAGCAAAAACGATGGTGGATGCAGTGAATAAGGCAGGGGTTAAAAATACAGTCTGGTACAATTACAGAAGAATGCCTGCGGTGACCCTTGCCAAACAGATCGTTGATTCGGGAAAGCTGGGAAAGATATTCCATTACCGTGCAAATTTCTTGCAGGACTGGACGATCAATGCCGACCTGCCGCAGGGTGGTGATGCTTTATGGAGAATTGATGTAGACGCCGCCGGTTCCGGTGTGACAGGCGATCTGCTGGCGCATTGTATCGACACAGCCATGTGGCTTAACGGCGCCATAAAAGACGTTTCCGCCGTTACCGAAACGTTCGTAAAAGAAAGAGTGCACCAGCTAACGGGCAAAGTGCAGAAGGTCGGTATCGATGATGCATGTATTTTTCACTGCCATTTTGAAAATGGTTCATTGGGATTATTTGAATCGACACGATATGCGCGGGGTCATAAGGCATTATATACTTTCGAGATCAACGGCGAACATGCATCGCTCCGATGGGACCTGCACGATATGAACAGGCTGGAGTATTTCGATCATCGTGATGAATCGGCCGTGCGTGGCTGGAGATCGATACATGTTTCAGATAGTGATCAGCCATATATGAACCGGTGGTGGATCCCCGGAACGAGCATAGGATATGAGCACAGCTTCGCGCACCAGGTGGCTGATTTTTTCAAGAGCCTTGAAACAGGTGAAATCTGTCATCCTGATTTCAACGATGCCTATCAAACACAAAAGGTCTGCGAGGCCGTATTGGCCTCTGCGGCGTCGGGAAGTTGGAAAAACACAGACGTGAAATGGCTGGAAAAATAATTCTTCCTTCTTCTTTTCCCGCACATATTTTAGATGTGAAAAACCACCGTTGAAGCCGGTGGTTTTAATAGTTATAATAAATGGTTGGGCAGGTGAGCCGCTCAGCCATTTTTATTTTTCCTTATAGATCGGGTGGTCTTTATTGCCACCTGATTTAAGATAAGCCATCAGGTCGCGGAGTTCCTGCGGATTTAATGAATTGATCAGCCCGGGAATCATGACCGATACCGTGGACAATCGTGTGCTGTTGACATCTTTCTTCAAAATTTCCTTTGTGCTTTGCGGCGCGAATGGATTCTGGCTCACATAATATTTATCCTTGTCCTGGTTGATCAGCCTTCCCACAACGGAGCCGCCATTTTTCAATTCGAAAATTGTTGCCGCGTATTGATCCGAGATGGTTTTGCTCGGGTCTATTATCGATTCAAGAATGTCTTTATTGGAGAAGCGTGTACCCAGCTGCGTCAGATCGGGACCGGCTACGCCACCTTCAGCATTCATCGTGTGGCAGGAAACGCATAACAACGATTTAAACAATCCCTGTCCTATAATGAAATCAGGATGATTTAATCCGCTGTCTACAACTTTTGTTGCTTCTTCCAGCTCCCAGTCGCGTCCGGGTCCTTTGGGTTGAATACCACCCTTTGCCAGATCCGCCCCTGATAAGGATGCGAGTGAATCGCCGGAGATTTTGTTGAAATACTGGAATCTATCCTGCGGAACATTTTTCAGTGCGTTTTTCCTGGCTCCATCAATAAATCCAATAAAAGAATGTCCTCCGCGATAACTGAATGCATTATAAAACCATTTGAAATACTGATCCTGTAATTCGGGTGTCCATCCTGTTTTTACCTGGCTTAAAGCAGTTGCGTAAAATGTCTGCTGGGCAGGAGGTAACTTCGACAATGTGCCGGCAATATCAATTCCATATTGCGGGTTACGCATAATCAGATCGGATGACGCGGTGAATTGCTCCTGCCCCGAACTGTTGTCATCTTTTGCATCAGCCAGCAGTTTCATTGTTTTAACCACTACATCGGGTGCATTGAGGTAAGCAAGTACTTTTACCAGTTCCCTGTTCAATTCGTTATTGTCATTAACAGGATAATGCGGGTTGAGATAAGTAACGAGACTATTCTTACTGGCTTCATTGGGCATACCCATTCTCGATAGCACCAGTTCCATTGTACGGACCAGGTCTGTTTGCTGTGATACGGAAAGCTGTGCATAATTGATGGTCTGCAACGCAGCGAGAAGCTGATCCCTGTCTTTGGCATTACCTTTTCTAGCCAGTGCAATTGCTGCCTGAGTAAGGGTAACCGGATCTTTTTCTGTAAGTGCTTTCTGTTCCCATGCGCTTACCGGCTGATGTTCGAGCGCGATGCGTGCAGCATAACGGATATACCGGTCGCTGTTTTTCAGATAAGGCCATACAAAATCAACCGTACCCGGTTTTGGATCGGTGTGATACGCTTCCAGCGCCCTGCGTGTTTTTTGATCTTCGGTGATTGCCGGGGTGGTTAAAGGTGTTGTATTTTCTTTGTTCTCTCCATAATACACCCTGTACAGATCCGATTCCAGCCTTCTTCCACCGGTTAAAAAATACATAGCTCCGTCTGGCCCGATAACACCATCGGTTAATGGCAAGGGCGAGCCTGAAATAAATTCTTCACCTTTTGCTTCGTAGGAAGCGCCTTTGGGCTGCAGGTGAATGGCGTAAATAATGCCGAAGCTCCAATCGAAGGCAAAAATTGAACGCCTGTATTTTTCCGGGAACCGTGCATTTAGTCCCGAAACGACATTGGTTGGGGAGCCCTGACCGATATTTAAGATGGCGGGGAGATTATCGGGATATACCGGCGACCATTTATCATCGCCGGGCCGCCAGCCGAATTCAGCGCCGCTGGGCACATGGCATATTCTTGTGGGCCTGTACCAGGGTAATCCAAAATCCCATTCCATATCCGAATCATACGTAAACATATCACCTGCATCATTAAATGCCAGGTCGAATGGATTGCGAAAGCCGGAAGCTACCAGGTTCCATTGAGATCCTGTTGAATCCAGGTGCGCGATCCAGCCTCCGTGCCAGTTGACCGTGTTATCATGTCCGTTAGGATCTTTGATCAATGGAAGAAGATTATCGAGTTTTCCATCGGGGTAATTGGCATAAGCATCCATCGGTGGGATTTTGGTAAAATTGCCTGCTATAACATACAATGATTTTTTATCGGGTGATAATACGATGCTGTGCGGACCATGTTCACCTTCGCCATCAAGTGCTTTTATCAAGGTGATTTTATCAAACTGGTCGTCACCATTGGTATCCTGCAGGCGGTACAGGCCACTGCCCTTATTAAAGTCGTTATCTTTCCTGTGGTTGATCATTACATATAAACTGTTAAAGGCCCATAGCAGTCCATGAGCATAGCCGATGCTTACTTTTTGTTTGGAGGTATCTGTATTGTTTCCCGCGCTGTCGGGAATAATTATTTTTTCAATCTTGATTTTTGTCGTTGTATCGCCTATTGGTGGCAATTCCATCCTGTAGATAAATCCGTACTGGTCTGAAGCGAGTAATCTTCCTTTATTATCGAATGCCATCGACACCCAGGAGCCTTCGCCATTTTCGGATGGGCCATAAAGGTGATCGGCATGAAATCCCTGCGGCAGCTTTAGCTTCTGCACTTTGGGATCTGAAGATTTTTTCGTTGAGGAATCATTTTTGTCCGGTTGGGAACAGGAATAAAGCGCCAGGGAAATAACAAGAATCGTAATAAGTGCACGAGCACGATGAAAGCTTAGCTGCATGGCTTTAATTGAGATTAATAAATCGAGGCATTAAATATAAGGGTTACGATTCAACCAACTGTTATGCTCCGGAGGGTATCAGAACGATAATTTCCAGTCGAGAACCTGGTTGTGCCATTCGGATTTGAAGGGGACGGTCACCTTAATGTAATTGTCCGTATAGCCGTCCATCATTCCATTTTCGCGCCCGGATTCAAAGAGAACCTTCCGCGTCTGACCGGCATGCAATTGGTTGAAATACTGCGTTTTCATATACGACAGATTGCGCAGTTTTTTATTCCGCTCGTTGCGCACATGAACAGGAACAACGGGATTCAGTTGCAGTGCATGGGTATTGTCCCGTTCCGAATAGGTGAAAACGTGCAGGTAAGAGACGTCGAGGGTATGTAAAAAAGAAAATGTTTCTTCAAAGAGTTCGTTGGTTTCACCCGGAAAGCCCACGATTACATCGGCGCCGATACAGCAATGCGGCATAAATGTTTTGATAAGGGCAACTCTTTCGGCATATAGTTCCCGGCGGTATCTCCTTCGCATGGCGGCCAGTATCTTATTGCTGCCGCTTTGCAGGGGGATATGAAAATGAGGCATGAACCTTTTGCTTTCGGCAACAAAAGCGATGATATCGTTCGTAAGCAGGTTAGGCTCTATGGAGGAGATCCTGTAGCGGTCAACACCTTCCACTTTATCGAGTGCCTGTACCAGGTCATAAAAATCCTCTTCATGTTTTTTATTTCCGTCGGGGCCCTTTCCAAAATCGCCCAGGTTAACGCCTGTCAGCACGATTTCTTTTATGCCATCGGCGGCCAGCTTTTGAGCATTGCTGACCACGTTTTGAATGCTGTCGCTGCGGCTTTTTCCTCTCGCCATAGGTATGGTGCAAAAAGAGCAGTTATAATCGCAGCCATCCTGCACTTTGAGGAAAGACCGGGTACGGCCGGAGGCCGAAAAAGAGGTGTTAAAACCGGATACCGTGGTGATATCGCAGGAAGATATCCTGGTGGAGTCGCCTTTGGAGAGTTCATGGAGGTGGCTGGCCAGGTTGAACTTTTCGGCGGCGCCCAAAACCAGGTCTACGCCCGGAATCAGGGCGATCTCTTTGGGTTTCAGCTGGGCATAACACCCGGTGATGACCACCAGGCTTTCGGGAGCCTGCCGCTGCAGCCGTCTGACCAGGTAGCGGCATTCTTTATCTGCATTGTCGGTAACGGAACAGGTGTTGATCACGTAGACGTCGGCGTGTTCGTCGAATTTCCTGTTTTCAAAGCCTTCTTTTTCCAGTAAACGCTCCAGGGTAGAGGTTTCCGAATAGTTGAGCTTGCAGCCCAGGGTATGAAACGCCACCGTTTTTTTCTGCTTCGCCATGCCGCGCGAAATTACGTTAAATTTGCTGCATGAGATTCCTCCTGTGGCCTCCCAGGATCTTGTATTGTCTGTACTCAACGGTCGTTTTCATTGCGATCATGCTGTGCGTGGTGCCCTGGGTAGTCGTGGGCTCATTTTTCGGGAAAATAAAAGGTGGCAATTTCATTTATAAAGTCTGCTGTTTCTGGGGCGATAGCTGGTGCTTTTTGTGCGGCATCCGTCACCGGAATATTTACGAAGCGCCGCATGATCGCAGCAGGCAGTACATTTTCGTCGCCAATCATATTTCTTACATGGATGCCCCGGTTATAGTAAAGACCCTCCGGCAGCCTGTGCGCGTGCTGGGAAAAGTGGAATTATCGCGCGTACCTTTGTTTGGTTACATCTACCGCAATGCGATTGTTACCGTAAATCGCAACAGTATGGGCGGAAGAGCCAACAGTGTGCGCATATTGAAATCCGTATTGCGGCGAAATATTTCGATATTTATATTCCCGGAAGGCACTTTCAACGAAACCTATAAACCGTTAAAAGATTTTTTCGATGGCGCTTTCAGGATCGCTATAGAAACGCAGACTCCTGTAAAGCCTGTTCTTTTCCTGGACGCCTATGCGCGCATGCCTTATGAATATTCTTTCTCCCTGACACCCGGCAGGTCGAGATCGGTTTTTCTTGAAGAGATCAATGTGAACGGCCTTACCCTGAAAGACGTTCCTGCACTTAAGAAAAAAGTGTACGATATCATGGAGCAGGGCCTCATTAAATACAAAGCAAGTTGGATCAGGTAATGTTTGCAGAAGTGATCATACCATTGGCATTGCCGAAGAATTATACGTGGTCGGTGCCCGGCGAGTTTCGCTCGCTGGTAAAACCGGGCATTCGCGTGGAAGTGGTGCTGGGGAAAAATAAAAAATATGCCGGACTGATAAAGCAGTTGCACAAGACCCCACCCACCCAATATGATACAAAAGATATAGTAAGCGTATTAGATAATGAGCCGGTTGTTTTTCCGGAACAATTAAAGCTGTGGGAATGGATCGCTTCGTATTACATGTGCAGCGAAGGGGAGGTGATGGCTGCGGCGTTGCCCGCACATTTTAAACTGAGCTCTGAAACGATCATCGTATTGAATGAAGAGTTTGGAGATGATTTTTCCGACCTGGATCAGGATGAATACTTAGTCGCCGAAGCCCTGCTGATGAAGCATGAGCTGAACATCAGCGAGGCCCAGCAATTACTCGACACGGTGAATGCATACCCGGTAATAAAAAGACTGATAGACAAAAAAGTATGTTTTGTATGGGAGGCGCTCAGGCAGGGATATACCGCAAAAAAGGAAACGTTTGTTTTATTACATCCGCAATACGACAATGAGGACCAGCTTGCCGGTCTCCTGAATAACTGGACACGGGCGCCTAAACAGATGGAGCTGTTATTATCCTACCTGCACCTGAACAAAACGCAGGGAGAGGTATCCAAAGCGGAACTGCTGAAAAAAAGCGGCGCTTCCGATGCTCAGTTGAAAGGATTGATTGAAAAAAATATCCTGGTTGCCGAAAAAAGGAATATCGACCGGATTAATTACCTGCCGCGAAATATCAATATTGATTTTGTATTAAGCGATGCGCAGCAAAAAGCATTTGGAGAATTGTGTTCCGCCCTGGAACATCACCAGGTTTGCCTGTTGCATGGTGTCACGTCCAGCGGTAAAACACAGGTGTATATTAAATTAATCGAAGCGAAGATAAAAAAAGGAAAACAGGTTTTGTTTTTATTGCCGGAAATAGCACTCACTTCACAGATCATTCGCCGCCTGCAGCGGCATTTTGGCGGATATATAGGTATTTATCACAGTAAATTCAGCCAGAATGAACGGGTAGAAATCTGGAACAAGATAAAAAGAGGAGAACTGAAAGTGGTGCTGGGCGCCCGATCCTCCCTGTTCCTGCCGTTTAATGATTTGCAGTTGATAATTATCGACGAAGAACACGACAGCTCCTATAAGCAGCAGGATCCGGCGCCGCGTTATCATGCGCGGGACGCAGCGATCTATTATGCTTCACAGCTCAATGCAAGCGTTGTGCTAGGGAGCGCTACGCCGTCTGTAGACAGTTATTTTAATGCCGTAAATAATAAATACGGGCTCGTAGAGCTGGAGGAGCGTTATGGTGGTGTGGAAATGCCGGAGATACAGATTATCGACAATAAAAAACTGGCTGCCAAATCACCGGAAAAAATTATTGTGAGTGAGCCGTTGAAGGAAGAGATCCGGCAATCGTTACAAAAGAATAAACAGGTTATCCTGTTCCAGAACCGTCGCGGATATTCGCCTTACCAGATCTGCCAGGTCTGCGGCTGGATTCCTCATTGCCGCAATTGTGATGTAACGCTGACCTTTCACAAGCGAACGCATAAACTCCATTGTCATTATTGCGGCACGATCTATCCCCAGGTGCACACCTGCCAGGC
>JBGAJL010000192.1:0-3117 GCA_044224935.1 Flavitalea sp. | reverse complement strand
TTCGTTAACGTGCTGAAATTCTTCATCACCCGCTGATTATCGTGTGTGTAAGAAAGATTCAGGTCATTTGTAAGCCGTTCAGCTAATCTCGAAAATAAACGTGCAGAGGGAAATAATAAAGGTTCTCTTCCCTTTGTCTGCCAGTAACTTTTATCCAATTGACCCGTGAAGCTCGATTGCGCTGTGCTATCCTCGCGGGCAGCATTTAGCTGTAGTGTTAACGTCGAAGCTTTTCCCAGGCTGGCATTCAGCCAGCCATAAACACGGAACCGGTCCAGGCGTGATGGAGAAAAAGCGGTGGCCGGGATGGTATCGTTTGTTAAATGCGCATGATGCAGCCAATCGGCTGAGATCCCGTAATTTACCAGTTTTGCCGAACCGTTAGCGCCAATATGATAATTATGAAGCCATGTGGGCGTCTGCTGCGGGTATAGCTTACCGTTAATTGTATCTCTGGTCCGTGTCAGATAGGAGCTTCCCGAAAAAACAACACCGGGTTTTGAGTGTGCGCCTGATTTGGTGGAGATCAGGATCATATACTGCGAGGGCAATACGCTGTTCAACAGTGATGCCGCATTGATAACCAGCGTAACCGATTCAATATCTTCAATGCTCAGTGCATCGATATTAACGGCAAGATTACCATCGACCAGGTAAGCTGTGTTCTCGCGGGTCAGCACTCCCGGTGCGAAATACATCCCGATCGCTTCTTCCAGGTGTAAAAATGGGAAGCGCCTGAGCTCTTTTGCAGGTATGGTAAAATATTGCGTGGAAGATTTCCGGAAGGAAAAACATCCGGAATTCAGCAGGGTGGAATCCTGTGCGACAAGCTTTTGATGGAAAACGATACTGCAGACAGTTAAAACAGTTGTAAAAACTGCCGATAAGGCTTTGTTTGTCATCTATGCGGGTTTAGGGCAGCGCTAAGATAACTCACATAACGTACAGAATGAAATGGCTAAAACGGGATCTCGATCTTATTATTCTTCCTTTCCACATCGGCCATTCTTTGTGTCTGATCGATCTCTATAGTCTTGATAGCTGCCAGCTTTTTACCTACTTCAATCGTATAGGTCGGGTGCGTCCATTTCCATTCGGGGAATACTGTACGCGGAATATCTTTATCCTCGGCTTCCTTGCCGCCGAACATCAGCGACATCGGCACATAAACAATCTCCTTTGTTCCATCTTTGTAATCGATCATTACATCAATAGGCATTGGCATTTTACCGATATCCTTTATTCTGACCTTCGTCTTACCGCCCTCTTCCCATAAACTATCAATACCATAATCGATGGTTTTGGTGGTATTGATCCAGTACTCTTTATACCAATCCAGTTTTATACCACTAACGTTCTCGGCTACGCGTATGAAATCTTCTGCATCCGGATGTTTAAACCGCCATTGCCTGTAATATTCCAGCATAATCTTTCCCAGCGTTTCCTCACCCACAATATACCCGAGCTGCGATAAAAGGACACAGCCTTTGGAATAAGACGCAATACTATACGCGGTATTGGTTTCAAAATGATCGGCATGCGTGCTCAGCGGCTCTTCAATGCCACTTTTAGCGATGAAGAAATAATTGGCATAATCGGATGCAAATAATTTGGGAAGAAATGCATCCATCGAATCCATGCGCCGCAGACTTGCCGGATCATCGGCTACTCTTTTGCGGACCACGTTGTCCCTGTAATAGCCGGCCACCTTTTCATCGGCCCAGGTGGCAAAACCCTCGTCCATCCAGGCATATTCCGATTCGTTGGTGGCCAGCATGCCCTGGTACCATGCATGCATCCATTCATGAAATACCGTTCCCAGGCCGGGGCCATTGATGAGGCAGGCCATCGGATACTCCATGCCGCCATCACCCCCTTGAATAAATGAATATTGTTTATAAGGATAAGCGCCGAATGTTTTAGCCATATACGGATAAACGATTCCAACGGCTTCACTCACTTCTTTCCATTGTTCTTCATTGCCTGTTTTATATAAAATATGAACGACCGGTCCATTAGGAATTTTTTTTATCACATGCTTATATCCGGGATCTGCGGCCCATACAAAATCATGCACATTGGGCGCAATAAAATGCCAGGTTAGCCGATCACCGGCAGGCCTGACGACTTTTGCACCATCCTCATATCCATAACCTATGGCGGCAGGATTTTGCAGATATCCGGTTCCTCCCAGAATATAGGATTTATCGATGGAGATTTTTACGTCATAATCTCCCCACACGCCGTAAAATTCCCTGGCGACATAAGGAGTAGGGTGCCAGCCTTCGCGGTCATATTCGCACAGTTTGGGATACCACTGGCTCATGCTGAAACGTACACCGTTGGCGGCATCGCGCCCGCTACGCCTGATCTGCACGGGAACCTGTGCTGAAAAATCAAGGGAGATAATTGTTTTTGATTTCGGCAGGATAGGTTTGGCGAGGTCCACTTCCAGAATCGTTTCATGCAAAATTAATTTCTGCTTTACGCCATTGATCGTGAGCGAGCTTACTTTCTGATAACCGATTTCGTTTTCTTTGAGCCTGGATATCCGGTCACGCACGCGACTGTCCCATTCGGCTCTTCCGTGAAGCGAAAGGTTGCCCATATGCAGGCTGCGTGCATCCATCATGCTGTTGGGCTGAAATGCATTCCAGTATAAATGATAGAACAATTTTTTAAGCGTATCCGGTGAATTGTTCCAATATTCCAGCTGCTGCCTGCCTGTAAACGTATTGGCTGCCGCGTCTACGTTTACGGTCATCGTATATTTCACACGCTGCTGCCAGCGGTCGGGTTGGGCGTAGGATAGTAAACAGGTAAGCGCAAGGAGCAGTACGAGAGTAATTCTGTGCATGAAATCTTCGAATTAAAGCCGAAATTAACTTATTCCTGTCAGATCGTAAGTCTGTCTTTCAGCAGGCGGCCATCCGAGTTGAACGTAAGGTTTCTCTTTTTAATGTCACCAGAGCCGATCTCTATGCGATATTGTACCGCATCGTTGGGCAATTCGATTTTAGTGGCTTTGTTGATCTGCCAGTCGGCATATTTTGATTTGGCAAATCCATCTTTGATAGTGCCCGGCAATTCGGATTCTTCGATATCCTGTTCGGTGCT
>JBGAJL010000074.1:0-20939 GCA_044224935.1 Flavitalea sp. | reverse complement strand
TTTATTAGCTTAGTGTTGTTATCTAAAACTTATCTTATTAAAATTTATAACGCTGAGCCATGAAAAAACACCCGGTGAACTCCTCACGTATAAAGGAAGAAAATTATATTCTGGACGCTGCTGAAATTGAAAGTCCGGCGATCGTTTTTCATGAATTGTTCAGCGCTTATCATCTTTCAGACCTGCGGGAAAAATTACGCGACATAATGGATTCGGCATTCAGCGACAGGGATTGCGACGCACAGTCGTATTTCTTTCTTTTCCGGCACCTGGAGAAATTAATAGAAGCGGCACATGTGGTAGCTTCTGCCGGAGAAGAAAACGGGTCGGTTTCATTGTGTGAAAAGAAAGCGGTTTAACGTATCCTGTTTCCGTTTTCATCAATATCCTGTTTTGGTAACGGCTCTTTTTTAATTTACCAATGGAGTATTTCATTGCAACGGCTAACTCTCTCACGTTGTCTCTGAATACTCCATTTGCTTTCACACCATTGATCACAAATTTCTCACCGTTGTGGTTGAGAGACATGTATTTTTTTGCGGCCCTCAATAAATTACCTGCTTCAGAACAGAGATGCCTTTCAGTGCGGACGTATCCTGGCACCTGCCGGTAAACGGCAGCAGCAGCAGGAGAATCATCAGCAGGAGCAGGTATTTCATATGGGAATGTTTATAAATCTAAATTAATCAAATAACTTCGCCACCCACTTAATATTCATTGTTATGGCTACGAGCAAGGACAAATCTACCGGACAGAATCCCGATCAGTTATCGGTAAATACCATTCGTTTTTTATCTGTTGATGCGGTACAACAAGCCAATTCAGGGCATCCCGGCCTTCCACTGGGAGCCGCGCCGATGGCTTATGTGCTGTGGACCCGCTTCCTCAAATACAACCCTAAAAATCCAAAATGGTTCAACCGCGACCGTTTTATTCTGTCGGCAGGTCATGGCTCCGCATTGTTGTATAGCCTTCTTCACCTCACCGGGTATGATCTTTCGCTGGACGATCTGAAGAATTTCCGGCAGATGGGTTCTAAAACTCCCGGTCATCCCGAGAGCATGATCACCCCGGGTGTGGAAGTGACCACTGGCCCTCTTGGCCAGGGCTTCGGCAACGGCGTAGGCATTGCCATGGTAGAAGCGCATCTGGCCGCGAAATATAATCGTCCCGATCTTCCCGTCATGGATCATTACACTTACGCCATTGTAAGCGACGGCGACCTGATGGAAGGCGTGGCTGCCGAAGCGGCTTCCCTGGCAGGGCACCTGCGCCTGGGTAAGCTGATTTATCTCTACGATGACAACCTGATCTCCCTCGACGGCCCCACCAACCTGGCTTATACCGACGACGTACTGAAGCGTTTCGATGCGTATGGCTGGCATACACTGCTGGTAGAAGATGGCAACGATCTCGACTCCATTGAAAGAGCTATTCATGAAGCACAGCGGGTGACCGACAAGCCTTCATTGATCGCAGTAAGAACGATCATCGGTTATGGCAGCCCGCTGCAGAACACCAGCAAAGCCCACGGCTCCCCTCTTGGTGAAGACAACCTCAAAAAAACAAAGGAATTCTTTGGCTGGGATCCCGAAAAGAAATTTTTCATCCCCGAAGGCGTGAAGGAAAACATGATGAAAAAAGGTGAAGAGGGTGCGAAAAAAGAAGCCGAATGGAATACTTTATTTGAAAATTATAAAAAACAATTTGCCGGGGAAGGACTGGAAATCGAATTGAGTTCGAAAGATAAGCTGCCCAAAGACTGGCAGAAATCGCTTCCGGTGTTCGCCGAAAAAGATGGCCCCCTGGCTACCCGCCAGGCATCCGGTAAAGCACTTGAAGCATTAAAAAAATCCATTCACTGGATGTTCGGAGGCTCTGCCGACCTGGCTTCTTCGAACGAAATGCCCACCAAACCGGATATCAGCTTCCAGCCCGGGCACTACGAACAAAATAATATCTGGTTCGGCGTACGCGAACACGGCATGGGCGCCATCTTAAACGGGATGGCAGCGCATAAAGGCGTACGCGCTTATGGCGGTACGTTCCTGAACTTCGCAGATTATATGAAAGGTGCGATCAGACTCGCGGCATTGACCGAAGCGCCGGTGGTATATGTATTTACGCACGACAGTATCGGCTTGGGTGAAGACGGCCCCACCCACCAGCCTGTAGAGCAGGTTGCTTCTTTAAGAGTGGTTCCCAACCTGGTTACTTTCCGCCCTGCCGATGCAAACGAAACCATACAGGCCTGGAAGCTTGCACTGGAAAGAGAAAAGGGACCGGCCGCATTAATCCTGAGCCGTCAGAAATTACCCGTACTTGACCAGGAGAAATACGCCCCTGCTACAAACGTGGAAAAAGGCGCGTATATACTGAGTGAAGCACAGGGCGATGTGCAACTGATCCTCATTGCAACCGGCTCCGAAGTATCGTTGGCATTGGAGGCACAGGAAGCATTAAAGAAAGAAAATATTGCGGCCCGGGTGGTAAGTATGCCTTCATGGGAGTTGTTTGATAAACAACCGGCAGAATATAAAGAAAAAGTGCTGCCGAAAAAGATCGTGAAGAGATTATCGATTGAAGCGCTGACTACCTTTGGCTGGGAAAGATACGTAGGCACCGAAGGCATGAGCTTGGGTGTAAATAAATTCGGAGAGTCCGCACCGGGCGACGAGGTAATGAAAGCCTATGGATTTTCTGTAGAGAATGTAGTGAAATTGTCGAAAGAGCTATTGGCAAAATAAAAACATTGAGGTTTGGTACATGCCGGTAAGAGCATATAGCAAAAAGCGCCGGGAGCGGAAAGTATCACTCTCGGCGCTCTTGCTTAATCGTTGGGGCCTTTGCGATATGACCCCGCTTAACCTGGATTTTTTAAGATAATTGATTTTCAACAGACTGATCCAGTTTTTTGAGCTTCCGGAAATGTAGGTTCGCACTGCTGTGTAATTTCCATCCTGCTGCAAGCCGCCACTGCGGAAATCCGTTTTTGTGATTGTATCTCGATATTTTATATAATATCTTCCAATGCTGTAAAACAATTTTATATGCCTGGAAGATAGTATAGCCATTGCCATAGATATGATGCGGCTCGGCTCCGCACCCGTTAAATTCCAGTATCACAAAATTTTTTCCATTCTTCAGGTCGTCTATCGAAGCACATTTGATATCATACCTTCCATAATAGAATTTACCTGCATAGTGGCTCAGATCATCAAACACCTTCAATAATTTTTCATCTTTCTCATGTGCCAGGCTTACCAGCTTTCCTCCCCTGCTTAGGTTCAATGCATGAGATAAATAATAATCTTCATTTTCAGGAATGATATCATATAACCGCTCTTTATGCTTGGCCTTCATTTCCGGTATCCTGAACCGGACCCTTGAATAATTCTGGATCAGTTCCAGCAGCGTGGATCGCCCATTGCCCGTCACTTTCAGGTAATCCTTTCTGAGAAAGCCCGTTATTACGCCTTTTGTTTTATTGGGATACCGATAATAGAATACGCTCACTTCGATGGGATAATGCACAAAATCCTGCACCATATATTCAACAGGGATCGCCTGGTGATATTTTCTCAGTTCCTCCATCGAATTAATCTTTCTGAACATCAGCCCCATCATCCCCACATCCGGCTTTGCGGCAATAGGAAACTGCAATTTTGCTTCTGACACGATTCGCTCTACCTGTTCAAAGGAAATAAACGGGTCGACAAATTTTGTTGCAGGATAGCTTCCTTCGGGAAGCTGAACAAACATTTCCTTCTTGCTTTCTCCCTCAAAGCCCCCAAAAGTAAGCGTGGGGTTGGAAGGAGTAAAAAACCATAATGACCGGGCCCGCAGGCAATACCAAAGCCATGCCGGTCCCAATGGTAAATATTTTCCCAATCCATGCCATGTTTCCCAATGCGTTATTCTGAATAAAAAGCTTTTAAGCTTCACCTGTGGTTCGTTTTTATTTCTCTGAAAATCTTTACGGCATCCGCCGCCACTGAATTAATTAACCGGAGCTCGTCAGTAATGTTAACAAGATCGGATAACGTTTTCCTCGTTTCGGCCGGGGTTGTCTCCAAACCCTGCTGCAGATCTTTTTTACGTTGTTCGATAAGACGTTTGACTCTTTGAAGTACAGGGCTGGACTGGATATCAGCTGTCTGTGACGTTGAGCCATCATTTTTATCGGCCAGGTCAATGCTGTCAAAAGTTTGCCTGATTCCGTTAATCAAAGGTTGAAAGTCGGTATTTTGATAGGCATTACCAAATTGCTGCACATTCCGTGACAAGGTGGCAATATGTGAAGTGAGCATGTGATCGGCGGTGACGAACTGATGATACAATGGCAAATTGGGCTGCTGGTTTTTAGGATCAGAAAGCATGCGCTGAAAATTATCGGACAAATTCGCAAGTGTAACAAAAGCTTCTTTGCGCGCTATTTTATAGCTCGTCAGATCGGTAGGATTGCCGGTAAAGCTTCCGGCCACCACGAGAAAATATTCCTTATTTGCCTGTAGCGACGCTACCATCAGTTTTTCGATTCCTTCATGCTCCCATACCGGTAACACAAAATATGCTACGATATAAGCAATTATAGAACCAATAACGGTGTCTATAACACGATCGAATAACAAACTGTTGAGACCGGACGGATATAGAAAATGGAACGACAATAACAAATAGATGGTGAGCCCCGAGATGCTCACCGCGTAATTTACTTTCAATAAACTGTATGCGAGGATCATCATCGCGATCATCACAATAAAAATAGCCGTATCGTTATGCGTGGAAAACAACAGGATAAACCCAATCAAGGCGCCCGAAAATGTGCCGGTCAGACGTTCAATATTCCTCTTCCGGGTGAGCCCGTACGCCGGCTTGATGATAGTGGCGATCGTCAGTAATATCCAGTAGCCGTGGCCCAGCGGAAAGAACAGCGAAAGAAGGTAACCGGCCAGCAACGCGATGGTAAGCCGCAATGCATGACGAAAATTGGTGGACGCAAGAGAGAAATTAGACAATAATAAATCGAGATTGATTTCCTGGTGAGTAGTAAACCGTGAAAAGTCAATATCGCTTTTAAATTGCCGGGAAAGATTTTTATCGAACGTGGAATACAGTTGCATGCGGCGAATGCTGTCGGAAAGATCGTGTAAGCTATTGAGCAGGTGTCTCAATTTGATAAATGCTTCTACATTTTCCGGCTGTAATTCCTGCTCGCGCAGTTTTGCAAATGCATCGGTAGCCTGCTGCACCGCATCTTTTATCGTTTTGTCATCCTGGTAGGCATTTCCCTCCTGCATGGAAAGCCCCGTGTTGTACAATGTTTCCGCTAGCATCGTGATACTGCGATGGAGTGTTTCCATGATGCCGGTTCCGTCGAATTTTTTGTGAAGCAGTTCATAGTCCGGCTGGCTGGTCACTGTCTTTTCAAAAAGATCCACGCTATCGCGGAACATCATCGTTAATATCCTGCCCTTGCTGGTTGATTCGGAAATAAATCGGCGTGTGGTGAAAAGCATCGCCCTTAGCTGCTCCTGGTATTGATGAATCCTTACCTGCTGATCGATCAGTTCATTTACTATTTCCGTGGAGTTATAGCCTTTTTCATAAAACAATCCCCTCGTGAGCAGGTAAGAAGATGTTTTCATCACGCATTCACCCAGCAATTGCTGGATAAGGCGGTAAGGCCGGAGCGTAGTGAGGCTAAGGCTTACTGCGGTATACCACAAACCTCCTATGAAGTAATGGGCCCCCATTTCAAAAACATTTCCAATCGGTATGCGGCCATTCATGCCCAGGATGAAAATGATGAGCACCGTGAGGCCGATGGAGTTGGCCCTGGTGCCGAATACGGCCACCAGCGAACAGAATATACCGAGCACAGCGATTTCGATGCCGATGAGCCAGGGATGGTTGCGGCTGAAACCGGAAATAACGACGATGATAAAGCTGAGCGCCGACGCAATAAGCAAACCGTTTCGGCGATGATGCAGGGGTCCGGGATTATCGGTCAGCCCCACGAATAGGGCGCCCAGGGGGATACCACTCATCGCCGTGAGCAGGCCGAAATGGTACAGCAGCCATGCAGGCAGTATCACGCAGAACGTAACCCGGATACCCGTGTACAGATGCTGGCTGCTGATAAACCTTCTTAATTCGGTCTGATAGTCCTTTGTCCTGGCCATGTGCAGCACAAAGTTAAAGGCTATGAAATTTACAAACGTCGCGAAGCTTTTAGCTTCCTGTTCCGGAAGGATCTATTTTCAACCGGCCAAAGCTAATCCAGCGGCTTTACCATGATGTCTTTGAAGTATACTTTGCTTTTAGGGTCATGCGCCTGTAAGGCAAAAGTGCCATTGGCTATTATCCGGCTGGGATGCCCCTGGGGAGAAACAAAATCATCGGGCTGTGTCCAGTCAACCACGGTCTTGCCATTTATCTTTACGATCACGTGCTTATCGACCACTTTAATATATTCGGTGAACCATTCATAATCCTTTGCATAGGTCTCTTTAATGTCAACCACATCATAAAGGCTTCCCGTCCGTTTCCAGTCGGTGTGAGAATTGTTGACCTGCACCTCAAAACCTTTGTCGGGCCATCCGGAATCCTGGTATTCGGTATGAAAATATATCCCGGAGTTGGAACCCGGCGTAGTCATCACCTTTGCTTTAAATTCAAAATTCTTAAAGTTATGATCATTCACACTGCCCATATAATAAAGATGGGCCATATTACCATGTACGACTATCGCACCATTTTCAACTGAAAATGATTCGGCCCTGTTGCCCACCTTCCATCCGTCCAGTGATTTTCCATCGAAGAGTGATTTCCAGCCTTTGCCCGGTTCATTGAAAGATGAAGATGAAACAAGCAGTATTCCGGCGGCCAGGAGACAAAATAGTTTTCTCATATCCTTTTAAATAAGATGATCAATTATTGAAGCTAAGTTTTTCCCGAGAACGAAAATGTGATTTTAGCAGATTTTTTTATCTGCCGGTTAACTTTTTTGCTGTCAGCTTCCGAAATCTTCCGTTTTTGGAAAAGCATTCAGCACATCAATCACAACCTTTGGCGTGGGGACAGCCAGTTTTCGTAAGCGGGTATCGATCCATGCGCCGTCAACGGTAATCGTTGCCAGCAATTTGTTATCAGCCGAAAGAAACTCGTGCTGTATGGTCCATCGCGACCCATCGGCCTTCATACGGGCCATTTTTACTGTAATGGTCACTTCTTCTCCATAGCGGATCTCTTTCTTGAACTGGCATTCTTCGCGAAAAATCACCGGTCCGAAATGCTGCTCCAGCATAAGTTGAGGGGTAAGGCCACTCTCCTGCAGCACATCTATTCTTTGCTGTGCCCCCAGGTCATAGTAAACACTATGCCTCACATGAAAATTCGGATCAAGGTCGGACCAGCGAAGCGTTATTTTCTTGCTGAAATTTGTCATCAGCGTAATTTTTTACTTTTTTAGCTGCCCGCCAATTTTTTTTAGAAAAATCGCCGGGCTTATTTTTTCAAATACAGTTCTGACTGATCGATACGCACCTATTTGCATTGGTCAAGCATATCCTGGGCCTGTTTGCTGCCCCAGTGAGGAAAAAGCGGCGCTGGTTTTTCCTGTGCGAATAACGACATAGCTTTTTCCAATACGGGCTTTGCCTTTGTCTTACCTCCTCCAAATTGTTCGGGGGTATTAAACAGAGACGCTCCCCGCAGGTAATACAGCCTCGGATTATCCGGGTCCATTTTCATTCCTTTTTCCAGTGATTCACGCGCTTCTTTTCCATAGGTTTGCCAGCGGGCCTGCGGATCGACAAGCATCTGCTGGGTGGCCGCCATATTCCGCACGGCATATAGCTCCGAATTGTCATTGATAGTCGCAGCTTTGTCGCATAGCACCTTAATTCTTGCTGCGTTTTCGTCTTTGTCCACTTTGGAATCGGGTTTCCATCCATCAATGCTCAGCGAAAGCGCAGCATAGTAGTAGGGAAGCCATTGATTTTTTTCGGCATCGCCTATACGCTCAAACCCATCTGCCGCTGTTTTATAATCGTTATCCGTTTTAGCTGAATCCATCAGCAACAGGTTTTTCTTCATTGCCTGTTCATACTTATCGCTTTGCGCATAGCCGAAAGTGGCGGTAAACAGCGCAACCACTATCATTAGATTTTTCATGTCAGTTATTTTATTTAAAAATATTACAAATTATTATTAATTGCATCCTGGGTTCTGTCCACGCCCCAACTGAAAAATGCACCTATAAAGTAAAAGCTTTTGGCCGGCGGGTTGATCGCTTGTTTGTACGATCCGTCAAAAGAATAATTATAGCCATATACCTGGTTGGTACGCAATACATTTGTTACGGAAGCCACCAGTACCCAGAATAGCCGGGGATTGGTTTTACCTACGCTGGGTACATAGTTCATACTGAAACCAAGGTTGTTATACGATCTAGTGGTACCCTGGTCTCCAATGGAAAACGATTTAGCAGCATCGTCATAGCGAAAATAATAATAAGGGCGCCCGGTGGCAAACGAATAGGTCAGGTTAAAACCGGTTTTTATTTTCATGACAAATCTTTTGACAACAACAGAAGCAGTATGCTTTGCGGCGAATGAAGGCATTATTTCCCCGGGATAGTTCAGGAAACCTGTTTTGTATCCGGAAAGAATAGCTGATCCAATAATCACGATTCCTGAAGGTGTGTTTATCGCGGTAATAAAGTTCCAATCCGCGCGCATATCCATAACCGTTATTATCATATGTTCCCGAAAAATAATTATAGGGAACTGTTTTTACAAGATCCTGGTATTTTTTATAATACGCTTCAACGCGGAATATTTTATCATTCAAAATCTTCTGGTAATTTAAAATATAATGGGTTGCCTTTGTATAATCCAGTCGTGTAGTGGCAAACAGCTGCTGATTTTCCGGTTTCTGATAAAAAGTGCCATAAGCAAAAGATACCTGTGCCCCTGCTCCTGTCCGGTAAGCCAGCGACAACCGCGGCGCCAGGTTTATTTTATTGATGATGGAAGAGTGTTCAAACCGGCCACCCAGTTTCAGCGCAAGCCCGTTGGTGATATAAATATCCGCCTCGCCAAACACCGCCTGGTAATTATCCTTCAGCACCGAGTCTACCCCGTTATAATTATTGTTGTTATACGCATACCAGTCTTCGGCGCCAAAACGCACCGCACTGATACCGCTTAATCTTTTTTCCAAAACCAGTTTTCCCTGCGTCAGATCCTGCCGGCTGTTCAGTTTAAAATTTTTATACTGCAGCCAGGGTTTACCGGGGAAATATTCCTGCTGAAGATTGTGCTGATCCTGCACCTGCTGTTCGATATTATCTTTATTTGTGCTATAACCCAGGCCGATGTTCATTCGCCAGCCGCTACCGATATCTTCCCTCCAGCTGAGGTTGTTATAAAAATTATGATTGGTTACGCCGAAAGCATCTTTAAGATCAAGACTATCGATATCCGGCCGGCGCAGGCCAAGAGTGCCATTACTATATGTGGTGTAGTATTTGACGATCCCATGTTTTGTTTTAATACGGAAATTAGCGTCCAGGTTATGAAACCGCGGCATTTCAAAATAATCCGGCGTTTGTTTTACGAGGTTAAAATAGGCGACGAGATTGGTGTAGTTATAATTTATTCCAAAAGATGATTTTTTATTCCCGGCAAGCTGTTGCGTTCCTGCACCTGCAAGGATCGGCGAAATCGAGGCGTCAATTTCCGATTTTTCGGGAAGATCAATCGATTCCAGGATCAGCGCAGAAGACAATGCCTGGCCATATAGCGCCGAATAGCCGCCCGTACTGAATATGGTTCCTTTAAAAAGAAAGGGAGAGAACCTGCCCCTCGTCGAGATATCAGGTATGCTGGTGAAATAGGGGTTATTGACCAGTGTACCATCAATGAATTGTTTTGTTTCGGCGCCTGTGCCCCCGCGTACAAATAATCCTTCCTGCTCTCCTATCTGCTGTGCACCGGGCAATGTTTTGACAGCTGCGGAAATATCGGCGTTTGCGCCGCCCGTGGTGGCCACATCCAGCGAGCTTAATACAGTTGCCGCCCTTTTCCGGTCGCCCGCCTCAAATGATCCCGCAGTGACCATCACCGCTTTTAGTTCATCGAGCCGTTCTTTTAAAGAAAATGATAAAGTAACCGGTTCTTTTATATTGATTTTTTGTTCGGCAGATTTGTAGCCCACGGCTGTAACCGTGAGCACGTGGTCTCCTGCCTCTGTCGTGATAAATTGAAAATGCTTTTCCGTGATTGTCCTTCACCCGCCCGTCTATTTTTACCTGGGAACAGGTATGACCGGCAATAAAAAGAGTGAGAACAGAAACCAATATAGCCCTCATGTGCGATTTTCTGGCACGAAAGTATAGCAGTTATCCATGCGTCCAAATTGTTTTCGACGGGATATCGGTGAACCGCAGAAAATAACCGGTTGAAGTTCAACCGTTATTTCCTTTTTGTTTAATAGTATTTGCGGCACCGGACGGTGGCATTGTTTTTTATACAGATAAAGGGATAGTGATTGTTAACATTTAAAATTTTACCGTATGCCGGATAAGGATAAAAAACTCAATAAGGAAACAAATCCTGATGTTAAGCCCACAAGGGGTCAGGAATCGAATGAAAACTGGGACGAGACCGGGGAAAAAGAACCCGATACAAAAGCCTCTGATACAGGAGAAAGTACACCAGGCACCGAGCGGAAGGATCAATCCTCCGAACGGGGAATTGAATAGCGCATAAAATGATAGTAATGAAAAACCTGATTGCAGCATGTTTGGTGTTGTTTATTATCAGTTGTCAAAATAATTCCCATGGGGATGACCAACAGATGTATGACACCACAGCCAATGCGGCTCCGGGTGCTGCAGCAGCACGGGATTCTGCCGCTGCTGCAGCTCTTAAAGACAGCAGCAAAAATGATTCGTTTTTAAAGACGTTAAAGCCCGACACTATGCAACCCGGGGGTGGCGTGCCGAAAGGGACTATAGACAGTGGTATGATGAATACCGGCGCACATACGCACGAAAAAGCAAATCATAAAAAATAAGCTTATCGCTTATTTTCTTCTTTTATAAATGCGGTTTCTTTTTCGTCGTATGGAGTGCCATCCCGGTGAAGTATTTCATGAAACCAGAGACCGGGTTCTGCACCGTTGGCTATAGGAGTATCCCAGGCATATTTTGTCTGGGTTTTTCCATCCACAAAACCCCAGTTCACTGCGCCCACGTTTTCTTTTTTCAACAAGGGCATGATCGTAAAAAATGTGCTGCCTCTTGGCCTTGCCATGTACTCGGTGCAGATGAGCGGCCGGTTTAATGTTTTCAACTCCGCAATCTTTTTTGCATGCTGTGGCTCCGGCTCATAACAATGATAAGTGATTACATCACTGTTGGCCAATGTAAAAGCATTTAATTCTTTGAAATTTTCGTTGTCGGTCCACCATCCTGCCGTAAGCGGCTGATCGGGATTTACCTTTCTGGCCCATCTGAATATGGCTTTGAGCAGGGGAAGGCTTTGGCGTGTGTAACCCGAATTACCGGGTTCGTTATACAGATCCCACATTAATATTCGCTTATCATGCTTAAAACTGGCCAGGATATCATGAACATAATAGCTGAGATAATCCCATTGAGTAGAATCATTATGTACTGTTGCGGAGGGGCTTCTCATCCAGCCGGAATTATGAATCCCTGGTTTGGGAGCCGGCTGCTTACCGGGCTTCGGATCAGGATTCCAGCAATCATCGAAGAAAACAAAAAAGGGCCTGATATTATGCGAAGCGGCTATAGTGAGAAAAGTTCTTATCCTCTCTTTAAATCCTTCCTGGTCTTCCTGCCATACAATGTCGTGCAGGAACACGCGCATGGTATTAAATCCCAGTTCCTGCGCCCAGCCCAGTTCCCTGTCGATCGTTGCCGTGTCAAAAGTGTTCTTTTGCCACATTTCCAATTGGTTAATGGCGGTGGATGGAATATAATTACATCCCGTTAACCAGCCCTGTTTGCTATACCATTCCTGCGCTTTTTCTGCTGGCCAGGGTTTGGGTAGTTTCTGCGCCTGTGATGAATAGATGGAAAAGAAAAATAATACTAAGAGGATCTTTTTCATGAGCACCATTTTATCTGCTCCACAAGCTAATAAAAAAATACGATCATCATAAAAGTATCCACCAGTTAGCCCTGTCCTTTCCTGTAAATCCGGAAGAATTTTGTAACCGTTTCTCAAGTTCCCTTTGACCTATCGGTTTTCCCTTTAACGGGCCATTGAACAGATCAGCTTTAGGCGTTGTAATTTCCACCTTAGTGGCAAACCAGGTAGTGTGCAGCCTGGGTATGGCAATGCCCAGGATCATTCCCGGCAGGCCGTTAAACGACTCGGGGCCACCGGTTGAAATTATTTCGTCGGTATAAAAAGCAGTCACATACACCGAATCACAGATTCTCCCCACCGCTTTGCGGCAGTTAAAGCCCGCAATTTCACGGGTTTCGCCGGTGATCTTCCATTTAATTTTGCCGGTCGAATCACGGACAAGATATTTCTCTTCGAATACCTGCTTGCTGCTTTCGGAAGTTTGCTTTTTTAAATCCGTCAATACAATATTGTCTTTGGCAGGTCCCAGCAAATAAGGAAGTTTAAAAGGTAGCAGTTCGCCTTGCAATTTGTAGAGCGTGTGCGCGCTATCGAAATACAATAAGAATTTGCTGGTATAAAAGGCCTGCAGGCCTTTAAGCTCTTCCACATAAATTTTCGAATAATACGAATCTTCTCCCTGCTTACGAACGTTGATGGATCTTTCGAATTCTATACTGCCACTGCGGATGAAAACAGCCTGCCCGAAAGAAGCGCTGAATGAAAATAATAATATAAGCAAACCGGTTATTTTCATGCTAGGGTGTTTTTGAAAGGTTGTAACTAAACGTCAGCAAAGCATATCTTTTTAATACGCTGACTGTATTCTCGGATATGAAATTGCTGCTGATATTCCGTGTGAAGCTGAGGTTCCGGTTTAAAATATCATTCACGCTGATTCCGATCTCGGCTTTTTTGTTTTTGGCAAATTTCATTGCCGCTTTCGCATCCCATTTGATACTGTTCTGTCCGGCATCGAAAGCACTGATCTTCTGCCTTGCTTCGGCGGAAATAACGCTGGAAACATAAATATTCAGCGGAAGCTGCACCCATGCGTCTCCCCATACAGAAGCACTGAAGTATTTCGTCACCATATCGGTGCGCAATGTAGATTTGGAGATATTGAAAGATGGATCAACATTCAGCGAGAAATTGAACCGGTTGTCAATGTTTTTTGACATCCGCGTCCGTACACCATATTGTGAAGTGTTGTCAACACCCGCAATGCCATTGACCATACTGTTCGTTTTATCAGCGGAAAGGTCAAAACCTGTACTAAGTTCGATGTTCGCTTTTTTCCATTTCCAGGTGTACAAAAATGTAAAATATCCACTGGCATTTGTGCCCAGGTTGATCGATTGATAAACCGTTTTGCCCCCTGCATCCATATTTGATGAAGAAGTGATGGCATTGGTGGTCATGGAAGCAGTTCCCATAACCATGATATTCTGCGAAGTACTGGGCTTGAAATCGAAATAATTAACTGAAAAGGTATGCTTAAACTCCTGGCGCAGGCCGGGATTGCCAAGTTGTATGTTTAGCGGATCATTATTCTGCCGGACGGGCTGTAGTTGTTCGGCGCCCGGCTGTTTTGTTTCGCCCCGGTAGCGACCCTGAAACATTTTATACATATCAGGCTTGTATATTATGGAAGCTCTGGGATAAAAATTTATAAACGAATAATTGCTCAGCGTATCTCTTACCAGATCCTTCTGACCAAACTTCGAATTACTCAGGCTTCCACCGAAATTATAAATTATTTTTTTCGTTTTAATTTTCAGATCGGCGCCCCCCGAATTTACGAGGTAATTGTACTTGAAATCATTGCTATAAATACTGTCTTTTATTTTATACCCCTGGCCCGGCTCATTATTAAAACTGTTGCGGTGTATGGTGTTCCCGGTAAACGCTATTCCATAATTCAATCCCAGCGTAATGTTTTTCGCAAGCTGTTCGGTATACAGAACCTTACCTGAAAAAAGGGAAGCATTGCTGGTATTATTTTTTTCCTGATCGATCTTTTCGCTGCTACTCATTAAACCATTCGCATAATAATCTGTGTTGGAACGCAGGAATCCATTGAGCGATTCGTTATTTATTTGTTCTGATAAATTTACCGAAAGCGTTCGCCCTGTTTTTAGAAATTTCCGTCTGAATAAAGCGCTAAACATTGCATTATCCTTCACAACATCTGAGTTTAACGTCCTGCTATTTTCATTCACCAACGCGCTATCAGCGTTTAGCGAACGGCTGGAATTAGCCGAATTGCCGTTGTTGTGATCCCTGCTTGCACCCACCTTGAATTTTACCGAGGTAAGGCTGTCCAGTTGCAGATCATAGGTTCCGTACAGGCCATTCTTTATACGGGATGAAAATGCTTTTTGTGTTTGCGAATTAAAATACTGCGTATCCGGCAGGATATATTGCGTTTTGGTAGAGGATTCTGACATTGTATTCCTTTTCATAAAGCGATAGTCCCCGTTGAATTTCTGCTTGTCGTTCCACTTATCGGAATAATGTGCCCCTGCCGACCAGGTCGTGGGAAGACCATTATTTGAAATATCCTGATTAAATTCCCAATCGACTCCGCCGGCCATTGACATAAAACCCACATCTTCATTATATTCAATGACGTCATCAGCACCACCAAAATTTTGCATATCCGAGCCACCCAGCATATATTCATTGGTGTTGGCCATCAGGCCAAATACAGATAATTTTCTTGCTCCCTTGAAAGAATTAACCATTAAGCTGTTCTGGAATTTTCCGCCCATGCCACCAGCCAGTTTAAGCGACCCGAAATAGCCCCTCTTTTTATCCTCTTTAAGCTTCAGGTTGATGGTTCGCGCCGTTTTACCATCATCGATACCCGAAAATTCCGCCTGCTCACTTTTCTTATCAAATACCTGCACGTCTTTTACATAATCTGCTGACAGATTTTGTATCACCACGGCCGGATCATCTCCAAAAAACTCTTCCCCGTCTACCAGCACCTTCTTTACTTTCTGGCCCTGTGCAGTAATGTTGCCACTCCGGTCTACCTGTATCCCCGGCAATCGTTTTAACAGGTCTTCGACAGTGGCTCCCGGCCTCACGAGAAAGCTATCGACCCTGTATTGGATCGTATCTCCTTTAAGGCGGATGGCGGCTATTTTCTGGTGAACAATCACCGAATCGAGCAACTCGGCTTTTTTGATCAGAACGATATCGCCCGCATCTGCGGCAGTATCGCGCGTTATTGTCAGGCCATCCACAAAGTCGGCATAACCCGGATAAGAAACGATAACCTGGAATGAGCCATTACCCGGAAGGGGCATGGAAAAATTTCCCTTTGCATCGGAACGGGTAAATTTCCTGAGAATGGAATCTTTCGCGTTAATGATACTGATCACCGCAGAAGACAAACCGACCCTGTCATCATGGCTGATCACACGACCTTTTAAGAAATTTATTTGCGAATAAGAGTAATTGGAAACGAAGTTACAGAACACTAACAAACCGGCATACAGGAGAAAACAGGCAAGAGATCTTTTTTTTACAATCATAGCAGGTAATAATGGCCTGCTCAAAGTAAAAAAAGTTCACGCGGCAACCACGTGAACTTTATATTTTAATGAAACTTTATCAGAAATTGTATTTCAGGCCCAATTGTCCCTGCCATCTTGAATTAATCGGATCAACGGTATAATACTGACCGTTGGCAGCCGTTGGTTTGTTGAAATTGAATGTGGGCTGGTAACCGGAAACGGGCTTTCCCGGAGCGAAACCATTGGCATCTTTCACGAAAGTGAGCATATTTACGGTGTAGTTATTCACGTTAGTAACAAATGTGATATGCCCCCAGTCGTTATTCAGCAGATTTAGCACGTTGAATATATCGAAGCTGATCTGCAGCGACTTGCTTTTATCTGTTTTGCTAAGCCGGAATTCATGCATAAGCTTGAGATCGAGCTCATGATTCCATGGCGTATGCAATGCGTTTCTTTCCGCATACTGGCCGCGGCGTGTTTTCAGGTACTTATCACCATCCACGAATTTATCGAAGTCGATCTGCTGCTGCGCTGCGGTGTAAATCGAGCCATCAGAATTTTGTTTGTCGGCAAAACGGATATCGCTTGCATCTTTGGGGATGTAGGGCAGGTTGGCATTGGAGGCATTTCCAAACGGAGCGCCGCCCGATGCATAGATCAGCGAATAAGGATTGCCCGATTGTCCGGAATAAAAGAAAGTAAGCGAAGTAGCATTTACTGCGTTCCATACCGCAGTAGCGCCTGCAACAGCTACGATACGATTGCGAAGATCGAAGTTGGAATAGGCCAGTTGTGCATTGTTAGGGCTGATCGCCGGGTTAACCTCGTAGTTCGACTGGAACGAGTTTCGGATTCCATTGCTGACATCCCTGCTCACCCCATAGGTATATGAAACGCTCCAGTTGGTGTTAAGCCCGTGCCGGCCCATTTTACCGTTAGTGAATTTCGATAATTGTGCAGTAAGATTGTACCGGTAGCCCTCTTTTGTGTTGGTAAGGAAATACACATTGGAATAATTACCATATAATTTTCCACCCACGTACACCGGCGATTGCGTCGGGCCATCACTGTAATACTGTACACTGTCTTTAATGTTGATCTGCTGAAACTTCACATCATACAGGGTTTTCGTATACATCGCATCGAGCGTGAGCTTATAGCCTTTTCCGAATTTAATATCGGCTGCAATGCTCGAGCGCCAGATGCGCGGCAATTTAAAATTATTGTCGATAATATCGAGCTCTCTCGTGGAGCTGGCTCCCGCACCACCATATTTTGATACGGTGTCTTTCAATGACAGCGGGTTGATCGCCAGGGGAACCTGACCCGTTGGGCGGTAATCGATATTTCCGTAAGTGGAACCGCTAAGCGTATACGCATATCCGAGCCATGCAAACGGAATTCTTCCGGTGAAAATGCCCGTTCCCCCGCGGATGATCAGCGACTGGTTGCCGTTCACATCCCAGTTAAAGCCCAATCGCGGCGACAACGTAGCATTTCCCAGCCATTTATTATTTATTTCATTAAATGGCGTATGTGTATAGGTTGGTGATGGCGAAATATATTCAGCTACCGTATTAAGGTTTGGATCCAGTGAAGGCTGTTTGCCTATTCCTGAATAATCAATACGCAAACCCGGAGTGAGTTTAAACTTCGAGGTAATGGAGATCTCATCCTGTGCGTATGCACTTAACAGGTATACTTTGAAAGGATTCGGCGGATTATTATATAAGGCCTCCCTGTCGTTGCTCAGCTTCGGGTCGATGGTAAAAGCTCCCCTGATCCTCGAAGGCACATCGGCAAGAAAATTAGAGAGATTTGAATATTCCCAGCGGCCGTTCCATGAATTTATGAATCCGTATGTAAGGTTATACATTTCGTTGTGCGTACCGAAAGTGAATTTATTGATCCCTTTCGTCAGCGTAAGATTATCGGACAACTCGAACGTTTGTTGCTTCATGTTGTAGATAGACGCTTCTCTCCAGGTGCCTGCCCAGATAGTGGTGCTGCCGATATCGATGAACGGAGAAAGCACTCCGGGGAAATTCCTGTATTCATGCACGTTGATATAACTTGCATTAAACTGGTTGCTGAGATTATTATTGATTTTAGATTTTAGCTCGGCAACCAGGTTAAGATTTTTGGTATGCTGTGTAAAATCGGTTGAAGAAAACTGGAAATTGGTAGAAGTGCGTTCGAGATTATTACCCCATCCATTTGTATAGATTCCTCTTACTGTGAGGGTGCTGGCGGCGCTTAAATTGAAATCGAGACGCGCAAATAACTTATCACTATTGGTAAAGATCTTATACCTGTCGTAGCTGCCGACATCATATCCATACCGGTTGAGCAATTTTTCTTTAATGGCCTGCGCATCTGCCAGCGAAATAGCCGCGCCCGCATCGCCTGCATTATAGAACGTGGGCTCCTGCCTGCGCGTTTGTTCAAAATTGACGATAAAGAAAGCCTTGTCTTTTACGATTGGACCTCCCACCGTAGCGCCATATTGATAATCATAAAAATCGGAACCGATTTTTTGTTTCGGGCCCACCACACTTTTGCCTACAATAGACTGATTGCGGCCATAGCCGTATACCGAACCGTGAAATTTATTTGTACCACTTTTTGTTACGGCGTTTACGCTGCCGCCCGTGAAATTACCCAGTTTCACATCGTAAGGAGCCAGTTGCACCTGCACTTCCTGTATCACGTCGAGGCTGTAAGGATTAGTGCGCGTGCCTGCGCCCGCAGCGCCAGACTGGCCACCCCCACTCACGCCGCCGAATGAATTACTAAAACCGATAGCATCATTGTTAATCGCACCGTCGACAGTGAGATTATTATACCGGAAATTCGTTCCCGCAAAAGAGTTATTATTCGATTGAGGCGTAAGCCTGGTAAAATCGGAAAGGCTGCGCCCTATAGATGGAAGCGTAGCAAGCTGCGCCCTGCCCACGGTAAGACCTGAACTTTGCAATCTCCTGCCCCCGGTGACCACTACTTCATTGAGCAGCCTGTCTTCCGGGTTCAGCACAAAATTATTGTATGGATTAGATCCAAGATTAAGATTAATATTATCCAGCGTATCCGCCTTCATGCCCGCGAACGAAACCACCACCATATAGGGTCCTCCGGGTTTGAGATTCGGCAATACAAATATGCCTTTTGTATTGGTCTGCGTTCCCGAAGTATAATTAGTAGGCTCGTAAATGACGGTAACCGATGCACCGGAAACAACAGCGCCTTTGCCATCGGTAACCACGCCGCTCAGTGTTGATGCGGTTTCCTGGGCCAGTGATACGAGGCCCGAAGCGAGAGAAAGAGATAAGAGCATTAATTTTGAAAAGAAATTATTCATCTTGTTCAATTGTTTTGGTTACAATTGAACGCAAAGTTATTTTGAGTGAAAATGGTTCGGGTTAAATGCAGGTTATGTAATTGTGAACGCAATATTATCAAATTGTTATCCGGCCTGTTAAACGCTTCCAGATTCCTGTAGTCTCAGGCAAAAATCGGGTTATGAAAAACATAGTTACAGTTCTTGCATTTTTATCGGCTGCACTTGTGTTTGAAGGTTGTTCCAGGAGAACTTATATCGGCCCTCCCCCTCCGCCAAGAGTAGAAGTGATACCGGTGGCCCCATCTCCCAGGTATGTTTGGATAAATGGATATTATTACAGGCATCGCAATGTTTATGCGTGGAAGCCCGGTCATTATGCAATAAGGCATAGACGCTATTAATTTAATAGGCCCTGCCTGATCGCTTACCGGCAGGGCCTTTAATTCTTTCAATTATTTTGGATTATAAATCCTCGCGAAACAGGTTTTCAGTTGCCGCTACGGAACAATTGATCCATTCAGCGTCGAATGTGGGATTATATTTCCGGTAAAATTCGATTGCCGGCTTGTTCCATTCCAACACCTGCCAGCTAATACCTTTCAATTTCTTTTCCCCTGCTTCCGCAATAAGTGCTTTAAATAAAAGGCGGCCTATTTTTTTCCCACGGTGCGTTTCGGTCACGAGAAGGTCTTCGAGGTACATATACTGCCCTTTCCAGGTGCTGTACCTTATGTAATAAAGCGCGAAACCGGCAATAAACCCCTCCGTTTCGGCTACAAAAGCCCAATAAACAGGATTGGATCCAAAACCGCTTTCTTCGAAATGGGAGAGAGAAACGGTCACTGCCTGCGGTACCTTTTCAAACCGGGCAAGTTCATTAACCAGCTCCAGTATCCGCGGACAATCGGCTTTGACAGCTCTTCTGATAGTAATTGACATCAGCAAATATAATTGGGAGTACACAAAAAACCGGCAACTTTCGGCTGCCGGCTAAGTGCTACTAATCTAATATCTGGCTTTAATAAATTTGACCGACTCCGAGATTCTGCCTCCCACTTTGAGTGTGATAATATAAAGGCCCGATTTAATATTCGTTTCAAACATCGTCAGCGGAAGTGAATTAACGCCTTTCTGTAACCGGCCATAACGGCGGCAGAATGTCAGGGAACCTTTGGTATCATATATTTCGATCGTGATGTCGTTCGATGCGTCGCTGTTCTCGAAGCTGACATGGAAATCACCGAATACGGGATTGGGATACACTTTCATCTTTTGTGTAAGATGAGTTGAATCAATGGGCGGGTTCGGATTGGTGCCCGTCGTATCCGGAGGTGTAATCGGGATAGTATCAATGGGATTAGAAGGATTATGCCCCGTTGTATCTACCGGAGGAGGAGCTGATGCCTCGGCGGTGTCATTGTATTCATACAATATTATTCCACCGTTAAATCCATAACCCGCCTCCGGCGTGGTGGAGAAATTCAACGCCAGCTGTCCGTTATCATCCGGTGTTACACCCGTGATGTACACAATTTTCGTTGAATTCATCCATGAGTTGAGATACACCGTACGGTTATTAATATTAAATGTTGAGGTGTAGTTGCCTTTGAACCAGTCCGGCGTGGATGAACTGTTGAAATATCCGACTGTGTATTTTTTACTATGGTTAAGACCGTTTAACACGAATTGCGATTTCTGGTTTCTGTCAAGCCAGTAATCGACGCGCAATGCATTATCAGGAACCATTCCGGAATTATTGCCTGTTATAACACCCGCAGTAAATTCTCCGTTGAATTCCTTTGTCAGCGCCATGGTAATATTTGTTGTATTACCTGATTCGTTATGCAGGTTACCGGTCACGAATGGCGCGAGCGGCGAATTATCCATATTATTCCATGGGAA
>JBGAJL010000073.1:0-21292 GCA_044224935.1 Flavitalea sp. | reverse complement strand
ATAATGCCAAAGCATATCGCAATAATCACCATCGACAACCATCGCACGGACATGAATTTTTTCAGCGAATTGTTATAACCGTTTTCCATGGCGCGGAAAAAGGGCTCCGTTTTAGTATAAAACCACGAATGGCCATGTTTTTTTCTTGCCAGCTTCACGTTCAGCACAGGTGTCAGTGTAAGGGAAACAAACGCCGAAATCAATACCGCGCCGGCGACCACGATACCGAACTCCCTGAATAATCTTCCTACAAATCCCTGTAAGAAGATAATAGGTAAGAATATTACCGCAAGAGTGATCGACGTGGCGATAACGGCGAAATAGATTTCTTTGGATCCTTCTTTCGCTGCCTGGTATTTCGGCATGCCGCCTTCTATTTTTTTATAGATATTTTCCGTAACGACGATGCCGTCGTCCACCACCAGGCCCGTTGCAAGCACGATGCCCAGCAAGGTGAGCACATTAACCGTAAACCCGCTCAGGTACATGATAAAAAAGGCGCCGGTCAGCGATACGGGAATATCGATAAGCGGGCGCAGGGCAATGAGCCAGTCGCGGAAGAAAAGATAGATTACCATCACCACTAATACAAAGGAAATGATCAATGTTTCTTCCACCTCGGTAATAGAACGCTTGATAAATTTCGTCTGGTCGAGCGCGATGTTTAATTTAATATCGGAAGGCACATCTTTTTTTAGTTGTTCCAGTCTTTTGTAAAATTCATTGGAAATGGCCACATAATTGGTTCCCGGCTGCGGCACGATGGCCAGCGCGATCATAGGGATACCGCTTTCCTTCAGGATTGTTGCTTCATTTTCCGGTCCCAGCACCGCTTCTCCCACCTGGTTCAATTTAATATCGGCGCCGTTGATGTTTTTTATGATAATATTATTGAAGTCATCTTCGGTGGTCAGTCTTCCGAAAGTGCGAACGGTCAGCTCCGTTGCATTACCCGCAATTTTTCCGGAAGGCAGTTCAATATTCTGGCTCGCCAGTGCAGCTTCAATATCATTGGGCGTAAGTCCGTAAGCGCTTAGTTTCGCGGGGTCGAACCACAGCCGCATCGCATATTTTTTTTCCCCCCATATCTGTATGCTGCTTACGCCGGGTATCGTCTGCAACCGCTCCACCAGCACGTTGTTCGCATATTCGGTCACTTCCAGCTGGTTGCGCGTATTGCTCTGCACCGTCATTGAAATGATCGCGTCGGAGCTGGCATCCGCCTTTGAAACCACCGGTGGTGCATCGATATCCTGCGGAAGACTTCTGAGGGCCTGTGATACTTTGTCCCGCACATCGCTCGCAGCGGCTTCCAGATCGATGCTCAATTCAAATTCAACATTTATGCTGCTGGTGCCCTGGCTGCTTGCAGATGTGATATTCTTTATTCCCGCAATACCATTAATGGCCTTTTCCAGCGGCTCTGTGATCTGCGATTCGATGATCTCTGCATTCGCGCCGGAATACATGGTACGCACATTGATATTGGGTGGATCAATGGCCGGATAATCACGCACGCCGAGAAAAGTAAATCCAATAATGCCGAACAACACGATAACGATGTTCAGCACTGTCGCAAGGACCGGACGCCTCAAACTTAACTCTGAAATATTCATAAAGCTTACTGCCTTAATTGACCTTTGTAATTTGTACTTTGCTTTCGGGACGGATGGCTAACAAACCCGACGTAATAACCGTATCGCCTTTTTTCAGGCCATCGGTAATCTGGACATAGGAAGAATCCCTGATACCCGTCTTTACCACTTTAAATTCAATTTTATTTTCGCCGCGGTACACGATCACCTGTTTGTCCCTTGCGCCGGGGATCACGGCTTGCGTCGGAATCACCAATGGCTCACCCGTTCCGCCCGCCTGCAGCTCCACTTTTGCAAATGCGCCGGGAACCAGCGTTGAGCCATTCCCTTTTACGATCGCGCGAACTTTAAGGCTCCTCGTATCTGCTTCGATAACGGATTCCGTCGCCATAATGTTAGCCGTTAAATGCTGATCGGAACCGCTGACGGAAAACCTTATCGGCCTGCCCTTGGTCATTCGCTCGCTGTATTTCTCCGGTACGGTAAAATCAAGCTTCAGATTATTGACCTGGCTGATAGTGGTTAAAATATCCGTGGGGGTAACATAGGCGCCATTGCTGATATTCTTCAGCCCGATTTTTCCATCATAAGGCGCCACAATGCGCGTTTTTACAATATTTACTTTTACGAGCTCGATATCCGCCTTCAGGTTATTCACGGCCAGTTCGCTAAGATCGGCATCCTGCTGGCTGATACCGCCAATTTTGAGCAATGCATTTTGCCGCTCGGCAGTTTTCTGCGCAATATCCAGCTGAACCTGCAACTTCTGAAGCTGCGCCTGCAGATCCCCGTCGAAAAGTTTTACCAGCAGGGTGCCCCTGGCGACCGTTTTTCCCTCCGGGATATTCAGTTCAACAATCCGCCCGGAGATTTCGGGCCTGATTTCCGTGGTCTCGAAGGGAAGCAAAGTGCCGGGCACTTCGATGCTTTCGTTTATGGGACGGAGCCGGGCAACAAAAGCCTCTGCGAGCACAGCATCGGAGCCGGAGTGGGAGTGTTGGGTTTTCGTTTCTTTCGGTTTTTCCCCGCAGGAAATCAAAAGGGTTATCGCAAACAGTGCCGGAAGGCAGGTGAATATTCTTCTATGCATCAGCTTGTTTCTGCTGTAAATTTAAAATGTTATTCTGCTTAGACGCGCTCCGGGAAAAAAGCATGCGGAAAAGTATACTTTAGCTCCGCGGATAGGGCTGCGGATGTTGCTGATCCGGATTATCCGGAAGTATAAGAGCGTACAGGATGAGTATAGAATAGGTACAGGATGCCTATAGAATGAGTATGGGATGGGTACAGAACAGGTGCAACAAAAATTGAGTTTTGCTCCCCATCCTGCTTCGTCAAAGCCAGGCACGGTTACTACCTGTGGTACTGACAGTACAGAAATAATCGAATCGGCTTTGCTTCATGATGGCAGAATGAACAAGGCTCTGCCGGTCCTTGCCAAGCAGGGTTACATGCCCCATCTTGCGGCCGGGTTTGGTCTGCTTTTTTCCGTACAGATGCACAAAAGCATTGTCCATCCGCAAGACCTCGTTCAGCCCCTCATAGTTTGCATCACCGCTAAAACCGTTTTCACCCAGGAGATTGACGATGGCGGCAGGCTGGATAATAGCCGTATTCCCCAGCGGATAATCAAGGATAACCCGCCAGAGCATATCGAACTGCGAGCTATAGTTCGCCTCGATAGTATGATGACCACTATTATGTACGCGCGGCGCGGTTTCGTTGACAAATACCTCGCCCTGTTTATCTACAAACAACTCCACTGCAAAAATTCCCGCTGTTTTTAGCCCCTTTACTACGGCCAGCGACACGGCTTCGATTTTCCATTTTATGGGCGTGGAGATCTCTGCGGGGCAGAGCTGGTAATCGAGAAGGTTCAGATCGGGATTGAAAATCATCTCCACAGCAGGGTACAGGGCCACCTCTCCATTGTCTTTGATAGCGATGATCTGTGCAATTTCCTTATGAATCTCTACCATCTTCTCCAGCACGGACGGCGCATCAAAGCCTTTCTCGGCATCGGCAACACTCCGGATACCCTGCACGCCACGCCCATCATAACCGCCTTCCGCTATCTTATGAACGGCAGGGAAAAAGGAAGCCTGCTGTTTTAGTTCACCGATATCACGGGTAACAACAAACGAAGAGGAAGGGATCTGCTGCTGCCTGTAATATTCCTTTTGCTCTATCTTGTTCCGGATGATCCGCAGCGCCGACGGGCGGGGATAGATCCGCACGCCTTCTGCCTCCAGCTTTTCCAATGCGTCCACGTTGACGGATTCGATTTCTATAGTCAATGCATCAAGGCCCTTTCCAAAATGATACACATCATCGAAATTCCGGATGTCACCCTTTGTAAAATGATGGCAGAGATGAGCCGCAGGACATTCCGCATCGTTTTCCAATACAAAAGTTTCGACAGGATAATTTGCCGCGGCCTGCAACAACATCCTGCCCAGCTGACCACCCCCTAAAATTCCCGCTTTGAACATTTATTTTTTATTAAGGCGCAAATATAGGCATCTGCAAAAAGAAGTTTTACCTTTACGCCGGATGCGTCCCGATTATCCACATAAGATTTTCTCCGATATACGTAACGGCTACTGCCTGCTTATGGTGACGCTCGCTATGGACTCGGCTGCACGATAGCCATTTCCAGGGTATAATTTTCCACTTCATTTCATTACAACACCGTGCAAACGCACGCCGTCAACCATTCAACAGCAAGATATTTAAACTACCGATCATGTCAACTCTTATCTCGGCCGCGCCGAAAGCAGCAATGCAAACAGACTTCCTGCCCCTGCAGGGTACCGATTACGTAGAACTCTACGTGGGCAATGCAAAACAAGCCGCACATTTTTACAAAACAGCCTTCGGATTTCAATCACTGGCCTATGCAGGTCCCGAAACAGGGGTGAAGGATAAAGCCAGCTATGTAATCCGGCAAAATAAACTCACATTCGTACTGACAACACCCTTGCGTCCCGGTAATGAGATAGCCGACCACGTTTATAAACATGGCGACGGCGTAAAGTTTCTTGCCTTACGGGTAGATGATGCCGCCGATGCATGGAAGCAAACTACCAGCCGGGGAGGCAAAAGCTATCTTGAACCGGTTACACGCAAAGACGATGATGGCGAAGTGGTCATGAGCGGTATCCATACGTACGGAGATACCGTGCATTTATTTATCGAACGGAAAAACTATTCCGGCGCTTTCCTGCCCGGGTTTGTAAAATGGAACACGGTTTACGAACCGGCTTCCACTGGGTTGCTTTACGTGGATCACTGCGTCGGAAACGTGGGATGGAACCAGATGAACCCCTGGGTTAAGTTCTACGAAGATGTTATGGGATTTCGTAACATATTGAGTTTCGATGACAATGACATTTCTACCGAATATTCTGCTTTAATGAGTAAAGTGATGAGCAATGGAAATGGTTTTGTAAAATTTCCCATTAATGAACCGGCGGAGGGAAAGAAAAAATCGCAGGTGGAAGAATACCTCGAATTCTATAACGGCGAAGGCGTTCAGCACGTAGCCATCGCTACTAACAATATTATCGACACGGTTACCGACCTGCAGGCCAAGGGAGTGGAGTTCCTGAAAGTGCCTTCCAGCTATTATGATACTGTTTTAGACAGGGTAGGTACAATTGATGAAGACCTCAAACCTCTCAGTAAGCTGGGCATCCTTATAGACAAAGACGACGAGGGCTACCTCCTCCAGATATTTACCAAGCCATTACAGGACAGGCCTACCCTGTTTTTCGAGATCATCCAGCGCAAGGGCGCTAAAAGTTTCGGAAAAGGAAACTTTAAAGCATTGTTCGAAGCTATTGAAAGAGAACAGGAACTTAGAGGTAACTTATAATTTAAATTGAAATAAACAATGCTGTCGTATGTAAAGATGTCCATCCTTACATACGGCAGCATTAAGTCTTCAAAATTCACAATCCGTGTATAATTAAAATTTTTGCGCCCCTAAAGCGTTGTAATTTCATCAGTACGAAATGAAGCGCCTTGTTAGCCTCTCCATATTGTTATTTTTCGCTATATCTTCCAAAGCCCAGACTGCGGCTCCGTCTTTCAATTTTATCGACTACCAGCGCTCCTTTCCCCGCTTCAGCGATGCGTTAAAGAGAAAAGAGGATAGCCTGAAAAAACAATTCCGGGAAAAGAATCTCGACTGGCCCGTTAAAAATATCTATATCCGCTCATTCAAATTCGACAGCAAGTTGGAATTATGGGTGAAACCTGAAAACTCGGATCAATATAAACATTTCAAAACGTACAAAGTATGCGCACTCGCCGGCACACTGGGTCCCAAACGTATGTCGGGCGATTACCAGGTGCCCGAAGGCTTCTATTGCATCAGCGAATTCAACCCGAAGAGCGCTTACTATCTTTCGCTGGGGCTTAATTATCCCAACGCTTCTGACAGGATCCTTTCCGATTCCCTTCAGCCCGGTGGTGATATTTATATACACGGGAAATGTGTCACTTCCGGCTGCATCCCCATTACCGACCAGCAGATCGAAGACCTGTATATCCTGGCAGCACAGGCGCATGCACAGGGCCAGGATTTCATCCCCGTCCATATCTTCCCTGTCCAGTACAAGAATGCCAAAAGCGCGGAGTATCTCGCGAAATATCTTAAGGAGTTCCCCGAATATTCGCAGCTAAACAACCAGCTCAGGAAAGCCTATCAGTATTTTGAAAAAAATAAAACCCTGCCGCTGATTCTCACGCAGAAGAATGGCGATTATATTGTTGCCAACTATGTGCAGGAACAGGAACCCGAACCGGAACCGGTGAAAAAAAAGGAGCGCAGACCGGTAAAATATTTCAACGAAGAAGAACTGGCAAAATCAGTCGACAAATTACCTGTCTATCCCGGTGGTGGCCAGGAATTTCAGTCTTTTCTCAACAACCTCAGTCATCAGATGAGCCGGTATCTTGAAAAAAACCAGCAGAGAACGTATATCATGATGGAATTTATCATTGATAAAAATGGCAGAACCGCTTATGCGAAGGTGATAAGAGGAGGTAATGATGAACTTAACGATAAACTTCAGGAGAGCTTCGAAAATATGCCCGAATGGGCGCCGGCCACCCGGCTCGATAAACCCGTGGCCATTAAGCTGAAACAGTCGATAGAGATAGAAAGAAAATAAATTATTTACATGATATCCATCGCCTTTGCAAAGAAAGTGCAGATGAATGGAAGGGTCAGTGTCAGCATCTCACCTTTAAAATGATAAACCACAAAGAAGGAGATAACGGAAAGAAAGAAAAGGATCCAGTAAAGGCCGGTTGATTTTTTAGTCTTCTCCATGCTTAAAATTTACGCGAAAATAATACAAAAATTCACATTCGCACATTTGTAATAAATTCGCCCCGATTTAACAGCTACCGTGAGAATTCAATTTTATATTAACTATTCTACCCAACCAGGGGAATCCTTATTTGTAACCGGCGATATCGACGAGCTCGGCAATAATAACGACAGGAACTTATTTCCGCTAACCTGGCTTAATAACCAGCTCTGGTATGGCAGTTTCGAGTTTGAGCCGGAAAGCCTGAACAGGTTTCGCTATAGCTACATCTTCCGGAACAGGGAAGGCGAATTATTACATGAAGGCGGCCAAAGCCGTATAGCGGATTTCAGCAGGGCGGGGTTGGAGGAACTGCAGTTGATAGATGTCTGGAACTTTCCGGGCGAATATGAAAACGTCTTTTATACAGACCCGTTCCGGCATATTCTGCTGAAAGAAAACGTTGCCAAGGTCAAGCCCCGGTCGCCGCGAAACTTTACCCATATATTCAAAGTGAAAGCACCGCTGCTGGCAAAGCATGAAGCGCTGTATATTTCCGGCAGCGCCGAGGCGCTGGGCGAGTGGAAGCTCGGCGATCCCCTGCTGATGAGCCATGAGCATGGCTGGTGGACCATAAAATTGAAGCTCCCCAGGGAGGCCTTGCCGCTCCATTATAAATACGGCGTTTATAATACCCGCGAAAAGAAACAGGTGAATTATGAATCTGGGGAAAACCGGTTGCTGCACGGCGATGCGCAAAGTAAAAAACTCACAATCGTTCACGATGGCTTTGTAAGGCTCCCCAATAACACCTGGAAAGGAGCGGGAATAAGCATACCGGTATTCAGCCTGAGAAGTAAAGATTCATTTGGTGTGGGAGAGTTCAACGACTTAAAACGGCTTGTTGACTGGGTTGCTAAAACGGGGCTGAAAATGATTCAGCTGCTTCCTGTAAACGATACCACGGTTACGCATACCTGGAAAGATTCTTATCCTTATGCTTCCATATCGGCTTTTGCGTTGCATCCCATTTATCTTAACCTTGAGTCGGTGGGCGGCAAACACAACCATCTCATCAAATCATTAAAGAAAAAACAAAAGCAGCTCAACGAACTTCCGGAACTCGACTACGAGCAGGTGATGAAATTCAAATTGTCGGGTCTTAAGGAAATATTCCTTTCAGAGAAAGAAAAATTCCTTGCGGACGAAGATTTTCTTCAATTCTTCCGGGATAATAAAGACTGGCTGGTGCCTTACGCCGCTTTCTGTTACCTGAGAGACAAAAACGGTACCGCTGATTTTTCCAGGTGGAAGATTTACAGCAGGTACGACAAAAATGCAATCGGGAAATATGTTTCGCCAAAGGCAAAGCACTACCCGGAAATCGCATTTACCTATTTTCTTCAATACCATTTGCACCTGCAATTGAAAGAGGCAGTGGAATATGCCCACCGTAACGGAATAATCATAAAGGGCGACATACCCATCGGGGTGAACCGCAACAGTTGCGATGCCTGGAACAACCCGGATTTGTTCAACATGGATATGCAGTCGGGCGCGCCGCCCGACAACTTTGCGGTCAAGGGCCAGAACTGGGGATTCCCCACTTACAACTGGCAGCGCATGGCGCAGGATAACTTCGCCTGGTGGAAAAATCGTTTTTCCCAGATGGCCCTTTATTTTGATGCTTTCCGCATCGATCATATCCTGGGATTCTTCCGTATCTGGAGCATCCCGGTCGAATCCGTGCAGGGTATTATGGGATATTTCTCCCCGGCGCTTCCGGTCCATATTTATGAATTCGGACAGCGCGGCATGTGGTTTAATTATTACCGGTTTTGCAAACCCTATATCACCGATGCGGTGTTATGGGAACTGTTTGGCCCCAATAAAGAAAAATTCCTTTCCTACCTGGATGCAGAAGGCAACAATCACTATTCGCTGAAAAAAGAATTCGATACACAACGCAAGGTGCAGCATTATTTCAGCGGATTGGAAGAGAACAGCGACAATACGAATATCCGGGAAGGATTATACGAGCTGATTTCCAACGTAATTTTATTCGAAGTACCGGGTTCCAACGGCCAGGAATTTCATTTCCGTATTTCGATGGAAAGCATCACTTCCTTCCGGCATCTCGACTGGAATATTCAGCAGCAGCTGAAAAATATGTACGATGATTATTTTTTCCACCGGCAGAATGATTTCTGGAGAAAAGAAGGCATGAGTAAATTGCCGCCCCTAAAGCGTTCGACCAATATGCTTATTTGCGGTGAGGACCTGGGTATGGTGCCGAAAGCGGTTCCCGAGGTGATGAAATTTCTCGGTATCCTCAGCCTGGAAATACAGCGCATGCCGAAGAATGATGCGAAATCATTCTTTCATCCCGCCGACGCTCCCTACCTTTCCGTGGTCATGCCGTCTACCCATGACATGAGCCCGATCAGAAGCTGGTGGGAAGAAAACCGGGAGATAACCCAACGATTTTTCAATGAGGAATTGGGGCAATGGGGAGAGGCGCCGCTGAGCTGCGAGCCATGGATTAGCAAAGCCATCATTCTGCAACATCTGTATTCGCCGGCCATGTGGAGCGTTTTCCTGCTGCAGGACCTCATGGGTATCGATGACAGCACACGCAGGGCTGATTATCAGTCTGAACGGATCAATGTGCCGGCCATATCGGAATACTACTGGCGATACCGGATGCATATCGACCTCGAACAATTGCTGCATGAAAAAGAATTTAATGAAGAACTAAAAAAATATCTCGGGGCAAGTGGCCGATGAAATTACGCTACTGGAAATATGACAATCCCTTTATTTACCCGTTCACCATATCCAAGGGCACGAAAACACACCAGCCTGCACTTATCGTGGAGCTCGAACACCGCGGCCTGAAGGGATATGGCGAAGCGCCAGCGATTGGTTACTATAATATCACGGTAGAAAAAATGATCGATGACATCGAAAGAAAAAAGATGCTCATCGAAAAATATGCATTCACCGATCCCGAACGGTACTGGCATTATCTTCATCATCTTTTTCCGGAAAATAATTTTCTCGTTTGCGCGCTGGACATTGCCGCCTGGGATCTCTACGGCAAAATGCGGCAACAGCCACTCTATAAACTCTGGGGCTATGATTTTGAAAAAGTGCCGATGACCGATTACACCATCGGTATCGACACCCTGGGAGTGATGCTCGAAAAAATGGCGGCAACACCCTGGCCGATCTATAAAATCAAGCTCGGTACACCCGAGGATATCAACATAATCAGGGCAATGCGGGAAAAAACTTCGGCAAAAATCCGGGTAGACGCCAACGCGGGGTGGTCTTTTGAATCTGCGCTGACCCTGATAGCACAGCTAAAAACACTTGATGTTGAACTGGTCGAACAGCCGCTCCCCACAGGAAGCCATGAAGAAATGAAGATATTGTTTGAAAAGAATAGTATTCCCCTCTTTGCCGACGAGAGCTGTGTCAAAGAAAGCGACGTGGAAAAATGCGTGGGTCGCTTTCATGGAATCAACATCAAATTGACCAAATGCGGTGGCATTACACCCGCTAAACGCATGATTGCCAATGCAAAGAAACTCGGCCTGAGAACAATGCTCGGCTGCATGAACGAAACCACCATTGGCTCCGCTGCCATTGCCCATTTGCTCCCGTCTGTGGAATTTGCGGACCTGGATGGCACCGGATAATAATGGCCAGACTTTAGTTAATCTTACCTGAGAATCAGGCTTCGGTACTATTTTTGCCTTAAACTTCGGGATTAATGCCTGGCAATATGCAAAAGACAGTTACACACTTCTTATTGGCCTTGATTTTAGCAGGAGTATTTGTATCCTGTAAAAAAACTTCCCTTCCTCCTCCACCATCAACAGGGCACGGTGGTGAAGCGGAAATACCACCCGTAGTTGAAACAGATCCGGCCGTGCTGACGCCAAAACCCAATGTGCATCTCAGTCTCGATATCAATGGATATTATGAGGCGCTGCCGGCAAAATATCATGAAACCACCCAGCAGTATCCCGTCATCTTCCTGTTTCACGGTGGTGGCCAATACGGCGATGGGTCTACATATCTGGATACATTATTGAGCGACGGCATTGCCCGGTTGCTGAGAGACAAAAAATTTCCGCCTTCCTTTACCGTTCCTGCCGGCACTTTTTCTTTTATCGTGATCATGCCGCAGCTGAAAAAAGCGGTGCAGACCTGGGAAGTCGACTCGCTGGTCAACTACACATTGAGAAATTATCGCATCGACTCTTCAAGAATATATTTTTCAGGATTTAGTTTGGGAGGAAGACAGGCTACCGATTATGCGGCTTATAAGCCTAAACTGATAGCAGCTGTCACCGCTATGGCAGGAATGCCCCAGATGACTAGCTCGCTGGATGGCAAGTGTAAAGCCATCGCCGATGCCAACCTTCCGGTGTGGCAGTTTCATGCAAAAAATGACTCGGCATGGAAATACACGGAATCAGAAAAATTCGTGAACACCATTAACTACCATAACCCACAACTGCTGGACACAGGCCACGGATCCGGCTTACAAAGAAGACGGTAAGAACATCTACGAATGGCTGCTCAGTTATACAAGGTAATGCAGGAATAACGATTATTGCGGGGGCTCTTCAATTGGCGACGCTTCTTTTATCGTGCCCTCTGTTTCAGCGGCTCTTTCCACATCCGGGCTGGTAAAGTAATTGCCGAATATATCAGCCATCTTTTTACATGAATACACTTTAGTATAATCATTATTGCTAAAGGCAATGATTGTCACTTTGTCGTCTATCAAACGATAAAAAGCGGTCCGGTTACCGTGCCACCAGCCGTTATGATAAACAAACTTCCGCCCGTTTTTCAGGTTATACATTCTCCAGCCCAATCCATAATTATTAATACCCGGTTTCTCAAAACTATAACCGGTAAAGGCAGAATCAAGCGTCGCCTGGGTAAATAAAGTGCCTCCATAAAGAGCCTGGTCCCACTTGAGCATGTCCCGTACAGTACTGTAAACATTTTTATCACCGTACACTTTATCGAGGTATTCAAAGCCGTAGGGACGTCCGTTGGAGTGATACGAACCCAGGGCTTTGGCGCTATCCGCCTGGGTGAATACATACGTATCATGCATGCCCAGGGGTTCGAAGAACGTAAGCCGCAGAAATTCAGGAAACGACTGGCCCGTAACCTTTTCCACGATGAGGGCAAGCAGCGCAAAATTCGTATTGGAATAACTGAAATGCCTGTCGGGCGGCGACACACGGATAGATTTATAACGCTGGATGATAAAATCAAGCACATCCTGGTTGCTGATGATTCGTTTCCGGTTCCACCCTAAATTCTCCATGTAGTGAACATAGTTGGGTATGCCGCTGCGGTGGTTCAGCAACATCTTCACGGTTACCCCTTTCCAGGGAAATCCATTCAGATATTTGGAAACAGGATCGTTGATATTCAATTTGCCATCCTGCTGCAATTTTAATATGCCCATGGCCGTGAATGTTTTTGAACAGGATGCCAGGTGGAAAGGAGTGGAGGCATCGATTGAATCCTTTCTGACCCTGGGATTTCTGAATCCCTGGTACTTTTCAAAAACGATTTCACCATTCTTGGCCACCAGTATGCTTCCGTTAAAAGGATGGCGCGTGAAAACACTGTCCACAAAATGTCCCACTTCAGATTGATAACGGGTCATTTCGGAAGGGGAGAGGGCAGCAGGTGCATTCACAGGCGCAACATTCAGCAATGTAAACGGATCAGGCGGTTTGGCTTGTCCGTGGCAGCTGCAGAAACTGGCGATCAGAATAATAACAGACAGGTTTTTCAAAGGGAATTTGTTTTTCAAAATTATTGACTGCAATTTAAAATGAAAAAGGTAGATCTTTGCAAATTGTATATTAAAGTGTAACGAAAACTGAACGGCTTAAATTATGAGTGACTTAAAAAATACAAGTTATCCCAAAGAAAAAGTAAATGTATTGTTCCTGGAAAACATCAGCGACGCCGCTGTAAAGCGCTTCAAAGATGAAGGATACACTTCGGTGAAGAAGCTTGCAGGGGCCTTATCGGAAGAAGAACTGATCAAAGCCGTGAAGGACGTGCATCTGCTGGGGATACGGTCAAAAACTCATATCACGCCTAAAGTACTGGAAGCCGCTACCAAACTACAGGCTATCGGCTGCTTTTGCATCGGCACCAACCAGGTAGATCTTAAAAGTGCCCGCAACAAGGGCGTGGCCGTTTTTAATGCGCCTTATTCCAATACCAGGTCCGTAGCCGAGCTGGTAATGGCATCCTCCATCATGCTGATCCGCCGTATCCCCGACAAAAACAGGGCCGCCCATGAAGGCACCTGGCTGAAAGAGTCGAAAGGCAGCTACGAGCTCCGCGGCAAAACGCTGGGCATAATCGGATATGGCAACATCGGTACCCAGGTAAGTGTACTGGCCGAAGCGCTGGGCATGAAAGTGCTGTATTACGATGTGGTTACTAAACTGCCACTGGGTAATGCGTCGCAATGCAGATCGCTTAACGAACTGACCCGCCAGAGCGATATCGTCACCCTGCACGTTCCCGACCTGCCTACCACCCGAAACCTTATCAACAAAAATGCCCTGGGACATTTTAAAAAAGGTTCCATACTCATTAACTATGCACGTGGAGAAGTGGTTGACCTCGATGCGCTCGCCTGAGGCCATCGGGAAAAAAACATCTCCGGCAGCTATCGATGTTTTTCCCGTTGAACCGGAAAAAAACGGGGATCATTTCGACTCACCGCTGCAGGGATTATCCAACGTGATTCTGACCCCGCATATTGGCGGCTCTACCGAAGAGGCACAGCTCAATATAGGTGAAGACGTAAGCAATAAACTATTCCAGTACCTGGAAACAGGCGTCACATTTGGATCGCATACGGTGCCTTCGCTGAACGTACCGCCATTGGAGGGTGCACACAGGATCCTGCATATTCATAGAAACATGCCCGGTGTGCTGTCGGCCATCAACTCGGAATTGTCTGCCAACGGTATAAACATCCTGGGGCAATATCTGAAAACAAATGATGAAGTAGGATATGTTGTGCTCGATCTCGACACCAAACTGTCCGATAAAGCGGTGAATATTCTAAAACAGGTAAAGGGAACAATGAAAGTGCGGCTGCTTTATTAGACAAGGTCAAAACTTAAAAACTGAAGCTGCAGAGACCTTTCTCTTCTATTTTTAAGATTAAGCTTTAACTTTTAAATTTCCTCATTGAGTAAATGACATCCTGATGTAATTGTAGAAATCGCGGTATCGCCCGATGCCATATCTACAAATACTTCGCACCTCAATGCGAATATATTTTTTCAATACAAACAGCATCATAATAAAAGATAAGCTGTAATACATCATCGTGGCATAAGCCGCGCCAATTCCCCCGAAAAAATGAATAAAAATAAAAGTAAGCGCCAGGTTGGTGATCATCAGTAATGCATTTGCCCAGAAATTGATATGGGGTTTGCCGATAGCGTCGAGCGTTGAGCCAAACTGGTAACTGAGCGGGCGCACCATACTGAATAAAATCGTGAGTTGCAGGATAACGATGGCAGGATAATATTGCGGCCCTGCCACAACATATATCACTGCTTTTGGAAAAAAGAAAATAAGCAGGGAAAGCGGAACGATGAATGCGAGTATCGTGCCGACGGCCTGCTCGAAATAATATTTTACTTTTTCGATGCCGGCGTTTTCATGAGCTTCCACGTTTTTGGGATAGAGCACGTCGGCTGCGGCAAGCGATGGCACATCCACCATATTATTAATTCTCGCAACGGTATTGTAGTAGGCAACATAGTCTTTACCCGTATTCGTATTTAATGCGCCTGCCGTTACGAAATGGTCAAAGCTGCGGGACAGGCCCGCAAACAGGTTGGTGCCGAATGTGTATTTTCCGAAATTGAAAAGCTTTATCGTCAGTGTGCGATCGTAGCTGAACTTTTTAAACAGGCTCTTAGAAGTTCTGATCACGATATAGCAGGTAGCCAGCGCCAGCCCCGCCACCTGCGCGAGCAGTACATTTACAAGAGTAAAATAATTCCGGAAGAAAAAATAAAGCGTCACAAGGCCAAGAAAAAAAATGCCCTGCCGGATAAATGCCGACACAAATAAGATATCGAACTGGAAGGTTGCCTGCAATAAGATCTCGCAATGATTAAACGGGATCAGCAACAAAATAATCAGGCAGCTGATCTTCAATAAGGAAACCAGTGAAGGAGCGTGCAGACCGGCTGCAACGAAACTGCCCCCCGTAAAGATCAGCAGGATGATAAGTATGGAAAAAATTATGTTTAATACCAGCGAAGACGATTGAACGGCATCTTTTTTTTCCACGTATTCGGCCCGGCCCAGGAATTTAATAGACGCGTTGCGGATCAGGCCCTGCTTGACCGCTTCGAATAATGAATATAGTGTTATATAAAGGGCCCAGATGCCATTTGTTTCCGTTGGAAATCCGCGCACAAGGACCATATAAGCAGTAACTCCGAAAACAAAAAGAGAAACACGCTGCAGCATGGTATAAAACATAGCAGTTAACCAGAAAGACCCGGCGCGTTTCTTAAGCATAAAGCAAAATAAGGAAAGTTTTTTACCTCTTCTGTTGGGAGTGCATCTATTGTATCTACTTCCCGCTTTCCAAACTCTTCATAAAAGCAATCACGTCTTCCTTTTCATTCTCCGTAAGGTGAAGAGGCTGCTCAGGAAGCGTCTGATTGGGAAGATGTATCCCTATGCCCGCGGCTCCGCCGTTATTGTAAAAATCCATCACCTGATCCAGGGTCTGGTACACGCCGTTGTGCATATACGGAGCCGTTTTATTGATATTTCGCACAGAAGGCACTTTAAAAGCATATTTATAAGAATCAACACCTATTACATCGTAATAACCGCGATCCGGATCCAGCGTGGAGTCTTTCACGGAAACCGGAACACCTAATACCTCTGTTTCGCTTATCACATATTTAGGAGGAGTGATACCATTAAACAGGGGAATGAAGTGACAGGTGGCACATTTGGCTTTTCCCGTAAACAAATTAAAGCCGTTCAATTCCTGCTTTGACAAAGCCTGTTCATTACCGCGCATATACTCATCAAACCGGCTGTTGAGTTTTATGAGGCTGCGAATATAGGAAGCAAGGGCATTCGCCACCTGATCCGGCTCGATGCCGTTTTCGGTTTTTTGCGGAAAGGCCTTTGAGAATAGTGACTGATACGATTTGTCAGCAGAAACATATTTTATAATTGCGTCCATTGAACCATCCATCTCCGCTTTGTTGCTGGTCACATCACGCACCTGGTCTTCCAGCGTTGACGCCCGCATGTCATAGAAATAATTTGACTGCAGGGCAGCGTTGAGTAATGTCGGCACATTCCGTTTCAGCAATTCCTCAGTATCAAGAATAGTGGGATGCCTGGCCAATCCATCTGTATACGACAGGTCGGGACGGTGGCAGGAAGCACAGCTTCGCGTACCAGTGCCCGATAGCGACGCATCATAAAAAAGCTTATTACCTAACGCTACTTTATCGGCTGTGATATGAAATTCGGGTCCCGGGGTAAATGCATTAACATTGAATACATCCGGATCAAACAACGTGTTTGCCTCCTGCTTCAACATCCGGTTGTATTTAATTTTTTGGCCCGGTAAGGCTCGTTCCAATCCCGCTATCCCTGCACTGATCTTATTTGCGAAACGTGTAATAAAGGCGGCCCTGTCGAAGGAGTTAAAATCTGGATGATCATGAAGGTAGGCTATGGCGGAATCCAGATCCCGGAATAAATCCGGTTGTTTCTTTTTAGTAATGTACAAAGAGACGACATCCTTTATGCTTTCCAGGGATGCCGCCGATTCTTCCAGGCTATTCAAAGCAAGAGAATTATCAAACCCTGTTATGCCCAGAGCAATTATCCTGAACACTTCCAGCTTGGCGGCATCCAGGATCCGCCAATCGGCAAGCTGGTGACCGGCAAAATAAGAGAGCAGGTACCCGGTATTTTTAATTAAATACTGAACCTGGCTGATCAGTATCTTTTTTTTAGCCGTATCATAATCCGGGTAGATCAGTTCTTCTATCACCTGCAATCCTATAGGATCAATAGGGCGGGCCAAAGTAGAATCCAATAAATCAACATTTTCGATCTCCTGTACCGGGGGCCCATTTAATCTTTCCGTCAGCTCCGCGTTAAAATAGGTTGCGGCCCATTCAAATTTTTTGAAGAGCAACCTCGATCGTAAAAAAGCCTGACGAACCCTCTGCGTGTCCACATTCTTTTTGCTAACCTCCTCAAAAAAAATATCCCTTACATAATCATGAAAGGATATTACCTGGCTGAATACCTTCTCCTGAATTTTCCGTTCACGCTGACCGGATTTTCTTTGTGTTGTATGATCGGGATTGGGATAGAAGGTGAACCCTGCGATAATCCATCCTGTAAAGAGAAAAACCACTATTACAGCCGTCTTATACATAACATATTGTCACCGTGTTTAGCTGCAATTATTTAAATATCAAAGCTCCCCTGAATGGGTTCGCATTTTTATCGCGTTCGGCCAGTGGCGCCAGTCCCCATCGGTGTTCTATAAAGGAAAGTATGCTGACGGTTTCATATTGCGTATGATCCACATGTCCTTTTTTTGCAAAGGGCCCGATAATAATGGCGGGGATGCGGCTTCCCGGGCCCCATCTGTCAATTTGCGGTGGTGGCACATGATCAAAAGAACCACCAAACTCGTCATAAGTCAGAATAACCAATGCGTCCTTTGCATTAGGCCCTTCCAATACTGCATTAATCAGGTTCACGGCCCCTTCTTCCGAGGAATATACTGCTGAACCGCCTGGGTGCTCATCGTTTCCTGCGCCGGGCTTAACAAAGGAAACGCTGGGAAGTGTTCCCTCTTTCGCTGCTTTAATAAAATCATTCTGGTCTTTCATGTGCTCTCTGCCGGGTGTCCCTTCTTCATACCGGGCAAAATACAGGAAAGGCTCATGGTTATACGCAAAATTATTTTCCTTTCCGGCTACTGCATTGTCCCATCCCTCCGAATACCATGCCCAGGATATATTTTTTTCACTCAACCGGTCGCCGATAGTCGGCATGGTCTGCGAGGGCAACAATTCGGAAGTGTCCGATTTGGGAGGGTAGGGCTTGTTGATGGAACAGACATGATTAACCGCATACCCGTCGGAAGTAACAATACCATCTTTTATCATTTTGCCATCAGCATCTATTTCCGCGATTAATGATTTCGGAGCATTCGGCCATACCGGAACGGCCGCAGAGATCAGGTAAACATGGTTAAAATAGGAGCCTCCAAAGACGCTTTGAAAGAAATTATCGCATAGCACGTATTTCCTGGCCATGGGATACAAAGGCAGTTTCTTCGTGTTATAGTAGCCCATTGCCAGCCCTTTGGAACTGTTATATGCCGCAAATTTATCCATCTTTCCTCCATCGATCTGCATCTGGTTATGAAAGAAGCGGTGGGTAATGTCAGGCGTTTTTTTGTCGGACGGAACATATTGGTCTATATTGAAAAGCTGGTTAGGAAGGTTGGTGGGAAAAGAGTTATTTCTCGGGATCTCGGGCAGGTATTGATAAGGTTTTCCCTGTTCATCAACCTGCACAAAATTTCCCTTTTTGGCATTTTTAATACCGTTTGCCCCTTTGAACTCGCCATACAGGTTATCGAAACTATGGTTTTCCATATAGATCACCACCAGGTGATTGATCTGACGGATGCCTTCATCAAATGAGACGTTCTGCCGCTGTGCTTTTTTGCCGGTTTCACAACTGCTGATGCCTGAAATAACAAGGAGGATAAAAAAAAGTCGCCGCACAATCATTCCGTTTCGTTTTTAAATCTAATTGTAAATAATATATACCTCTTACAAACTTACCATATTTTGCTATAAAACAATCACTGCCAACCGGGCAGTGTGTATCTTTTCATTCATTAATTCCACTATTTAATGGCTAATATACCCGACGATTTATGTTTCCTGCTTTTTATATGGGAAGCAAAGTTTACATATGATGGCAAACCTGCTATTGTAAGGCAGGTGAGGGCTTTGCAGGGTAGGGGGTATGCACAAATTATTCTTAATGGGCCTTTCAATCTGAAAACGAGTGTTTCAATTTTAATCAAATGATTAAAATACATGGTTAAGTCAAAAATTTATTTCTATATTTGTTCTCAAAAGAATTTTAATGCAAAATGGCGAAAAGTAAAAAAGTAAAAACATTAGACACATCAACGGAAGAAAAGATAAAGAACGCTGCCCATGTGGTGTTTCATAAAAAAGGCTTTGCAGCTACACGCACAAGGGACATTGCCGAAGAAGCAGGCATCAACCTTGCCTTATTGAATTATTATTTCCGCAGTAAAGAAAAGTTGTTTGACATTATTATGTTCGAAACGACCTCTGGATTTTTTCAAACGATGGCGGTATTGCTGAACGATAAGAAAAGTACCTTAGAGCAAAAGGTAGAGCTTGTCGCTTCAACTTATATAGACCTTATTGCGAAAGAACCTAATCTGCCCATTTTTATGCTAAGCGAAATCCGCAATAACCCCGATGTCCTGTTGAAGAGACTGCCTATTAAACAGGTTATTATGGCATCTTTCTTCTTTCAGCAACATAAGGAAGCCGTTGCTAAAGGAAAAATTACGGAACCTAATCCCGTACATTTTTTAATGAATCTATTGGGATTGATAATCTTTCCCTTTATTGCCAGTCCAATGATAATAAGGGTTGCCAGCCTTCAGAAAAAGGATTTTAACCAACTGATGCAGGAACGTAAAAAACTAATACCCATTTGGATAAAAGCGATGATGAAAGCGAAGTAAATTTTTTTTGCCCCATCATTAATCATATGATTGAAACATAAAATTAAATATAATGATTAAAGTAGTTAAAAAAAAGAAAGCAAAATGGCTGGTTAGCCTGTTGCTTTTGTGCAGTTATTGGGTGTCAGCACAACAAAACTGTTCATTAAGCCTTGACAGTTGCCTTGCCCTGGCAAAGCAGAATTATCCTTTGATAAAGCAATACACGCTGATAGGTAAGACAAAGGAATATTCCCTCGCCAATGCTCAAAAAGGAGTTTTGCCTCAATTCAATGTAGCAGGGCAGGCAACTTATCAGTCAGATGTTACAAAAGTTCCCATTTCATTGCCGAATGTGAATATTCCCACCATCGCCAAAGACCAGTACAGGCTGTACGGCGAAGTGTCGCAGTCCATCACAGACCTGTTTACCGTGAAAGACCAAAAGGAATACATCAATACCAGTTCGGAAATAGAAACACAAAAGACGGAGGTAGAACTGTATAAGCTAAGAGAGCGCATTAATAACCTTTTCTTCGGAATACTTGTGATTGATGCGCAGATACAGCAAACCGACCTGCTTAAAAACGATATTCAAAGCGGTATTGACAAAGTTAATGTAGCTATTGCCAACGGTGTGGCTTTAAAAAGCACAGCCGACAACTTGAAAGCCGAATTGCTGAAAGCAGACCAGCGCACCATTGAATTAAAGGCTACACGAAAAGGCTTTGCCGATATGCTGGCTTTGTTTATCAACAAGCCAATTGACGAAAACACTGTTTTTGAAAAACCGCTTCCGCAAACGCTTTCAGGCACTATTAACCGTCCCGAACTTAGGTTATTCGATTTGCAGAAAAAATCCTTTGACGTACAAAACAAGCTGATTACCGCTAAAAATCTTCCCCGTGTCAGTGCGTTTTTTCAGGGCGGTTTGGGCAGACCTGCGCTGAATATGCTTAACCCCAACTTTGAGGGCTACTACATTGGCGGGCTCCGCCTGATTTGGAATTTTACAGGGTTTTACACCTATAAGAACGAAAAGAAAATGCTTGCACTCAATCAGAACATGATAGACGTGCAGCGTGAAACTTTTTTGTTTAACACCAACCTCGTATTAAAACAGCAAAACGCCGATATAACAAAAATACAGCAGTTGATTGAGACAGATAAAAGCATTGCTACGCTCCGGGAAAACGTAAAGAACACCACACAAAACCAGCTTCAATACGGTACGGCAACAACAAATGATTATCTCATTGCCGTGAATGCCCAGGACCAGGCTAAACAAAACCTGATTTTGCACGAAATACAGCTTTTAATGACAGAGTACAATGTACAAACCACATCTGGAGATTAGTAATAATAAAAAAGTAGAACAATGTATAAAATAAAAACAATCGCATTAGTGGCAGGCATCGCAACAATGCTTACAGCCTGCAATGACGAAAAAGTTTCGTTTGATGCTTCGGGAAGTTTTGAGGCAGAAGAAACCATTATTT
>JBGAJL010000072.1:0-21087 GCA_044224935.1 Flavitalea sp. | reverse complement strand
GAGAAATTAAAACCCATCCCCGTTTTTCCTGCCGGAGATCTTTCACAGGCGACGATAGACAGCTCTAAATCGGTTTTATTGAACCTGAAATTTTATAAAGGGCTTTTGTATAATGATTCCGCCAAAGCGTACCTGGCAGGAATCAGTATCGATAAAAATGTATTGAACTCGAAAAAGCGAAACGAAGTTGTAAAAAAAATAGTGGATAAGACAGAGGCCTTCGGTAATAAATATCAGCTGGATATGCGGTACAGCGGATTACCCCTCATTCGTACGAATATGGCTACCCGGGTAGCTCATGAAATGCAGTGGTTCCTGTTTGGTTCGGTGATTTTGTCGGCGCTGATATTATTTATTTTTTTCAGAAGCTTCAGCGCTACTTTCCTTTCTTTATTTGTCGTAGTGATGGGAGTGGTCTGGAGCCTGGGCACCATGCATCTCTTCGGATATAATATTACGTTGCTGAATGCGCTTATCCCGCCGTTGATCGTGGTGATCGGCGTTCCCAACTGTATTTATTTTTTGAATAAATATCACAGCTCCTACAGGGACCTCTCCGATTTGCCCGCGGAAGAAAGAAAATCCGGCGCGCTTGTAGAGATGATCAGCCGCATGGGCATCGTTACGCTGTTCTGCAATATCGCGGCAGCTATCGGGTTTGCGGTGTTTGCCCTGACCCGGAGCGCTGTGCTTAAGGAATTCGGTGTAGTGGCAGGCATCAATATTTTCGCATTGTTTTTTATTTCCCTTATTATTATTCCCGCTGCATTAAGCTTTCTCCCTGTTCCGAAGAGAAGGCACATGCGGTACCTGGATAATAAATGGTTATTGGTTATTCTCGACAGACTGGAGCGTTGGGCCGTCGGTCACCGGAAATGGATATACGCGGCAACGGCAATTATGCTGCTATTTTCCATTGCGGGGATCTTTAAATTGAAATCGGAAGGATTTATCGTGGATGACCTGCCCAAGACGGATAAGATATATACCGATCTTAAATTCTTTGAAAAAAATTTTAAGGGGGTAATGCCGCTTGAAATAGTAGTGGATACAAAAAGGAAAAACGGTCTTCGCGTCAATCCTCTCAGGACATTTGCCAAAATAGATTCGCTGTCACAGTATATAGCGGCGAAGCCCGAGATGAACCGGCCGCTTTCGATTGTTGAGGGAATGAAGTTTGCCCGGCAGGCGTATTACGATGGAGACAGTTCAGATTATGGATTGCCGAATAGTTTTGATATTGCATTTCTTGCGCAGTATTTAAATGCGAAAAGCAACGGCCCGGAAAATAATTTTACACGGCTGGTGAGAAATTTTATGGATTCCTCGCATCAGCGTGCGCGTATCAGTGCTAATATGGCTGATGTGGGCAGCAGTCGCCTGAAAGAATTATTGAAAGATATCGATGCAAAAAGCGCCCAGATCTTCGACCCGGCTTCCTACCATGTAGAATTAACCGGCAGCAGTGTTACGTTCCTGGAGGGCACGGCTTTTATTATCAACGGTCTTAAAGAGAGTATTATGTGGGCGTTTTTATTAATCGCGCTTTGCATGTTGTACCTGTTCCGCTCGTTGAGGATACTGATCTGTTCGCTGGCGCCCAACGTGATCCCGCTAATCATTACAGCCGGCGTAATGGGATGGGCTGGCGTAAGAATAAAACCTTCTACAGTACTTGTCTTTTCCGTTGCGCTGGGTATCGCGATTGATATTACGATACGTTTTTTAGTGAATTATAAGCAGGCGCGTGACGGCGAAGCGAAATCTACTTCCGATGCGGTGATCGATACGATACACAAAACCGGTATCAGCATTATTTATACTTCGCTGGTATTAATTGCCGGATTTGTAATTTTCTGCTTCAGTGGATTTGGCGGAACGCAGGCTCTCGGCTGGCTAACCTCGCTTACACTGGTAATGGCGACATTCACCAACCTGGTTTTTTTACCTGCATTACTGCTGAGCATCGGAAAAAAATAATTTCCTGGACAGATGAACATGCACGATAAGAAGTACCGCTTATTTAATTACTTCTTTCAACTTATTCATCAAATCGTCGCCACGGAGGCTTTCTCCAACAACCACTCCATTGGGGTCGATAAGCAGGTTGTAGGGAATTCCCTGGAAATGGTAAGTCGAAACAGCCTTGCTGTCCCAGAAAGCGAGGTCGCTCATATGCGTCCAGGTGAGATGGTCCTTTTCAATAGCCTCGAGCCAGGGCGCTTTTTCCTTGTCGAGTGAAACGCCGAGAACAGTGAAGTTTTTATTTTTAAATGCATTGTATGCTTTTACCACATTCGGATTTTCTGCACGGCACGGTGCGCACCAGCTGGCCCAAAAATCCATCAGCACATATTTCCCTTTAAAAGAAGATAATGAAACGGGCGTTCCGTCAACGCCGGGCATCGTAATATCCGGTGCGGTTCTGCCTACCCATGAGGAGGCCTGCTGCGTTTGCTCCGCCTGCTTTTTTCTTTCGGTGAGTTGTTTCTTCAGGAAATTAAGGCTTGGCGCCGAGGGATGCTTGGCGATCGTTTTGTTTAACAGCGCCTCATATTGATCGGGCGCCATCGTGTTTGAACCGGTGCCGAGAATAAAAGTAGCCACCACGGGATTTGTCGTACCGGATAAGGAAGACTGGAGAAATTCGTTAATATCCTTAAGGCCGTTATTTTTTTTATCGGTTGCATCAACGATCAGGCTATCGGAGCCGTTGTACATTTTCAGGCTATCGAGCTTTTTGAATGCATTGTTTACTGACTGGCTTTTTTCAGTATATCCGAAAATAAAATCCTGTATTTCGGTACTTGCTTTGGACCCTGAAACAGAATAATATTTTTCTTTTTCCAGCAGGTCGATATCGATTTTGATCTTGTTCTCGTCATTAACGAACGGAACCATCGGGCCGTTCGCGATCATTACATCATATAAGCCTTCCGAGGCCACCTGGCCGCTGAGCGTGAAGGAATTGTTTTTATCGGTCACCGTAACACTATCGAGCCGGATAGGGTTAGCATCGTTTCCGAATGGCACTTCATATAAATATACCTGGATCGAATCGGAGTGGAACACATCCGGAAATTGTGCCACAGCGGCTTTAATATTTTTTATCGTTCCCGTCACTTCCAGTTTTCCCGTGGTGCTTTCCTTGCAGGACATTATGGATAACAAACTAAAAGCAAAAAGCCATTTGTTGGTATGCATGAGCTATGGTTGTAATTTTTTAAGTAAAATTTCATTAGTGAGTTTGGGATCAGCCTTTCCCCTGGAGACTTTTTTCACTTCTCCTACAAATAATCCGAGCAGGCCTTTTTTACCTTTCTGATATTCCAGAACCTTGTCGGGCATTTTGTTCAGCACTTCTTCTACCCAGGAAACAACGGCGCCCTCATCCGCATCCTGGATGAGGTTTTTTTCCGTAGCAATTTCCAGTGCCGTTTTGCCGGGATGCTTTACCAATTCAGGAAATATAACGGCCGAGGCTGTTGAAAAGTTCACTTTCCCTTCATCAGTCAGCCCGATCAGGCCACTGAGTGCCTTGGGTTGCATATTGAGGGTTGTAACGGTGAGACTGTTTTCGTTCATGAACGATTTCACCGGTCCCAGCAGCCAGTTGGAAACGGCTTTATAATTAGATGTATGGAGGATGATCTGTTCAAAATAGTCTGAAAATTCTTTTTCTTCCGTGAGTACGCGCGCATCATATTCCGGGAGCTGGTAATTTTTTACATAATATTTCACCCGTTCTTCCGGAAGAGCTGGGAGGGCATTTTTTATTTCGTCGACTTTTTCGTTTGTTATTTCAAAGGGCACCAGATCCGGATCGGCAAAATACCGGTAATCGTTCGCCTCTTCTTTGCTGCGCAGCGCGAACGTGTTGCCTTTCACGGCATCGAAACTGCGGGTCTGCTGGATCACCTCGCCGCCTGATTTAAGAATGTCGGTGAGGCGGGCCGATTCAAACTCTATTGCACGTTTTACATTGCGGATAGAATTAAGGTTTTTTACCTCTACCTTGGTTCCCAATTCCTTTCTTCCGGAGGGGCGAACAGAAATATTGGCATCGCAGCGCATACTTCCTTCTTCCATATTTCCATCGCAAACACCAAGGTAACGGAGAATTTTTCTCAGTTCGGTGAGATAGGCATATGCGTCATCTCCGCTCGAAAGGCAGGGTTCCGTTACAATTTCCACCAGTGCCACACCGGCCCGGTTAAAATCAAGACAGGTATTGTTTTCATCTACATCGTGCAGGCTTTTGCCCGCATCTTCTTCCAGGTGAATGCGATTGAGGATGATTTTCTTTTCGCCGGCAAGCGCTTTCGCTTCCCCGGCATTTTTTTCTCCACCCGTCCGGATGGTAATATATCCGCCCACGCAAACGGGCGTGGTGTGCTGGGATATCTGGTAGCCCTTCGGCAGATCGGGATAGAAATAATTTTTTCGTGCGAAATAATTGCGCCGGGTGATCTCACACTGACAGGCCAGCCCCAGCTTTACCGCATATTCAATGGCTTTCCGGTTTAACAGGGGAAGCGTGCCGGGATGGCCGAGCGTGACAGGTGAAATATGGGTGTTGGGCCCACCACCAAATGCCGCGCTGTCGCCACTGAATAACTTGCTGTCAGTGAGAAGTTGTGCATGCACTTCAAGGCCAATAACTGTTTCATAAACCGTTTCCAAACCTGGCGAATTTTAGGGCTCGAAATTACCGAAGTTCATTGAAGATTCTTGAATAAATGCGGACCCACCCCGACGCTGCGAACTTCCTGAAAGTTCAGGTGCGTATGCAGCGCCGCCCCTCCGGAGGAGGGGATTTAACTTCCGAATTAATAGCATCTTCGAAACAGTCAAAGCGCCTGCATACCCTCCCGGGAGGGTCGGTCCCTCGCCTCAGGCGAGACCGGGGTGGGTCGCGGACGGATAAAAAAAGTGCCGCACGAAGCGGCACCTTCAATCAAAAGAGCGATGCTTAAAGATTCGCTGTCTTTAGCTTTTTTGGGACTTTTAAATCAATATTTTCAGTTTTTCCATTTCTTTTCAGTTGCACTTTCACAGAAGCTTTGTCTTTTGATGCTTTTGATGCATCTGCCAGTTCGGCGGCGCTATTCACGTCCTTTCCATCAAAAGTTGTGATGATATCACCTTCTTTAATTCCTGATTTTTCGGCAGGTGAATCGTCGTCTACATCCAGCACTTTCACTCCCTTGCCGTCTTCTGTATCCTGGGCCTTGATGCCGATCCGGGGCCTGTTGTTCCAGTTAAAGCCATCTTCTAATCCATCAAAGTTGAAATGTATGGGAGGAATCGATGGAACAATGCCAAGCTCGGGAGCTTCCGGTGCTTCAGGCAGTTCGGGCACTTCACCGGGATTTCCATAACTTCTTCTGAAGGTAATCGTCTCGCGCTTTTCGCCCAGCACCGCAGTAGTGCTGTTTTCTTTTCCGTTGCGTTTGTAAGTAATGTCAACCTTGTCTTTCGGTTTTAGCGCAGCAATGATGGAGGTAAGCTGTTCGTGGCTGGTAACGGCCCTGCCATTCACTTTCGTGATAATATCTTCTTTCTGCAGTCCGGCTTTTGCCGCTGCGCTGTTTTGAACGATGTTGACGATTTTCACGCCGCCGTCCGCTGGCTGGGTAAATATACCCAGGTAGGGCTGGCTAAGGAAATTACCCCTGCCCATGCGATTTCCATTTTCAAGCGACCAGGCGCTGCCGGGAGCTTGAAAAGGTGATCGGGGGGCAACAAAAGTATATCTCAGGGGCTTTTCTATTCTTACGGACAAGGCATCGTCGGTGAATTTTTCAATGGGCTCGCCGTTAACGATTACAGAGTCGCCTTTTATTTCGATAGTAACTTTATCGTGTTTGTCACTATTCTTTCTTGTGATCACTATTTTATCAAAGTCTTTCAATTTGCCGAGCTCCTTTTGCAGCGCCAGCAGTTGCATTGACGTTTGAATTTTTTGTGCTTCTACTGCATCTTCCTGTGCGGCTTTCGCTTCGTTTTGCAGCGCCAGTTGCACTGACGTTTGAATTTCTTGTGCTTCCCGGGCGGCTTCTTCCGCGCTGTCCTGTGCCTCTGCTGCATCTTCCTGTGCTTTTTGAGCCAGTTTTTGTGCGGCTTTCGCTTCTTTGCGCGCTTGCTTTTCTGCTTTTCTCGTGGCTTTGTCCTGTGCGAAAGATGCGGGCCCCGCAAGCAAAAAAACAGCCGCCATTGGGAGAAATAATTTTTTCATAATTGAGTAATTTTCTATTGAACGATTTTTATTGATCTCCGATCGCCTGTTTTTACCCCGGCGATCATCTACGTCGAATTTCGTATTTCAAATATAGGGGGAATTATTCAAATACGAAAGATTTCGGAAATGTTAATTTCTTATTGCGCTGAGTTGCCCGGGAGTGAAGATATGGATGCGGCTTAAAGCAGGTTTTTCACCGCCTCAATAACACCCTGCAGGTTGGAAGCGTCCTGGCCGCCGGCTGTGGCCAGCGTTTTCTGACCACCTCCGCCTCCTTTGATAAGAGTGGAGATATGCTCTTTAATAATTTTTCCCGCATCAAGCTGGCGGGCTACAGCAACGGTATCTGAAATGCCGATGGCAACAAAGGGCTTACCCCCGATATTGGCGCATACCACGGCCACGTAATCGTGCAATTTATTTTTCAGGTCGTAGCATAATTTTTTCAATGCATCGGCACTGCCCACTTCAACGATATCGCCTACGAACGTCACACCATTAATAATCTCATCCTTCTGCAATAATTCATTTCTCACCTGCACCAGGTGCCGCGCTTCGAGGCTCTCTACTTTTTTCTCGAGCGCATTTTTATCATCAATTAATTTTTCTATGGCTTTCAGCGGATCCTTTGTTTTCAGCAGCTCGTTGATATTTTTATATTGCCCCACGCGATCGAATAAATAACGCATGGCCACGGCGCCGGTTACTGCTTCAATTCTTCTCACGCCTGCTGCTACGGCCGATTCGGAAATAATGGTAAACATCCCGATCATGCCGGTATGTATTACGTGCGTGCCTCCGCATAATTCAACAGAATAATCCGGCCCTGCCGTCACTACGCGTACTACATTGCCGTATTTTTCGCCAAACAGGGCCATCGCGCCGAGCTTGAGCGCTTCTTCCTTCGGCATCTCTTTTATGACCACGGGGATATTTTCCCTGATTTTTTCATTTACGATCCATTCCACCTGCCTGATCTCTTCTTCGGTCATTTTTGCAAAATGAGAGAAATCGAATCGTAAAATATCGGGTGAAACGAGAGAGCCTTTTTGTGCCACATGATTGCCCAGCACTTTTCTCAATGCTGCATGCATCAGGTGCGTTGCCGTATGATTGTAGGTGGTGTTTAATCTTTTTTCAAAATCCACCGCAGCCGTTACGGGTGCATCGATAGCAGCAGGTAAAGCATCGGTAAAATGAATAATTAAATTATTTTCCTTTTTCGTGTCGGTAACGTTTATTATTTCGTTATCAAACGTAAGGGTGCCTGTGTCGCCTACCTGTCCGCCGCTTTCCGCATAAAAAGGTGTCGAACGCAAAACGATCTGGTATTGTTCTTTTCCCTTGGCTTTTACTTTCCGGTATTTCACCACCTGGGTATGTACAAGCAGGTCGTTATAACCGACAAAATCCGTTTGACCGGCTTCATGCACTGTGACCCAGTCTTCGGTATCAATGGCTGTCGCCGCGCGCGAACGGTTTTTCTGCTGCAGCATCTCCGACTCAAAGCCCTTCTCATCGATCTGCCGGTTGTTTTCCCGCGCAATTAAATTGGTGAGGTCGGAAGGGAATCCATAAGTATCGAATAATTCAAAAACAATTTTTCCGGGAATGGTCTTTTCCTTTCCGGCTTCTTCCTGCAGACATTTATTTAATCGCTCGATTCCTCTTGCCAGGGTCCTTAAGAAAGCGTCTTCTTCCTCTTTCACAACCCGCGTAACAAAATCCTGCTGCTGCGATAATCCGGGAAACACATCTTTGAACTGTTCTGCAATTACAGGTATTAACTGAAACAATAAGGGGTGTTTATAATCGAGGGAAGAATAATAATACCTCACTGCTCTTCTTAATATTCTGCGGATTACATAGCCTGCGCCGGTGTTAGCGGGCAATTGTCCGTCAGAGATTGTGAAAGCTATCGCGCGGATATGATCCGCGATAACGCGGAATGCGATGGCTTCGGTGCTTCCGCTGAAATCATATTTTTTTCCGGTGATCCGTTCGGTAGCCGCGATGGTGCCGGTAAACACATCGGTATCGTAATTACTCTGCTTACCCTGAATTACACGTACCAGGCGTTCAAATCCCATCCCCGTATCCACGTGTTTTGCCGGCAAAGTTTCCAGGCGGCCGTCTTTAAGCCGGTTGAACTGCATGAACACGTTGTTCCAGATCTCGATCACCTGCGGATGATCTTTGTTCACCAGCGTTTTGCCGTCGGCAAGCATTCTCTCTTCGTCGCTCCGGCAATCCACATGAATTTCCGAACAGGGCCCGCAGGGCCCGGTGTCGCCCATTTCCCAGAAATTATCCTTTTTATTACCGCTCAATATCCTGTCTTCCGAAATATATTTTTTCCATTCGTTATAAGCTTCTTCATCTCTCGCAAGGCCCTCTTTTTCGTCGCCCTGGAAAATAGTAACATAAAGCCGGTCCTTATCGAGTTTATAAACGGAGGTCAGCAGTTCCCAGCTCCATTCGATCGCTTCTTTTTTAAAATAATCACCGAAGCTCCAGTTGCCCAGCATTTCAAACATGGTATGGTGATAGGTGTCCACCCCCACTTCTTCCAGGTCGTTATGCTTGCCGCTTACGCGAAGGCATTTCTGGGTATCGGCCACACGGGTGAACTCGGGTTGTTTATTGCCGAGAAAATAATCCTTAAACTGGTTCATGCCTGCATTGGTGAAAAGCAGCGTGGGGTCGTTCTTTACCACTATGGGAGCGGAAGGAACGATCGCATGACCCCGGGAGCGGAAAAAATCAAGAAACTGCTGGCGGATCTCTGCGCTTTTCATCATAAACAGAACAATTGTTGGGTGCTGGTTGAGGCTTTTAATAAATTTGTTTACTTTGTCCGTCCTAAAAGACGTGCGAAATTACGAAATGGAATCAGTAGTATTTCACGCAAAGCCGCAAAGAGCAAATCGGGAGCTGCAAAGAATACCTTTGCCTCTTTGCGTGAAACCATGTATCAATGAAAAAGGTCAAATACTTCTATAATACCAATTCGTTGCGGTATGAAAAGCTGGAAACGCCGCTTCGCGTGAAGCTGCTGCGTATACTCGGTTTTTTGTCTGCTGCCATCGTCACTGCCGTTATCATCGTGTCCATCGCCTACCGTTATTTCCCTTCTGCCAATGAAAAGAGATTGCAGTCGATCAATGCCGACCTGGTAGACGATTACGAAGTGCTGCAGGAAAGAACAAAAAAGCTACAGGATCGCCTGGGCGATCTGGAAGAGCGTGACAACGAGGTGTACCGCGCCATATTTGAAGCCAACCCCATCCCCGACAGCGCCCGGCTGAAAGAGATAGAGCAGCAGAAAGAAATGACGCTCGTGATGAAGCTGCAACGATTTGAACTTGAAAACTCGATTGCCAGCACACTCGACCAGCTTGAGCGCCGGATGGCAGCGCAGGATAAATCGTACGACCAGATAAATGGATTTATTAAAAATAAGGAGCAACTGCTGGCCTGTACCCCGGCTATACAGCCCGTAAGCAACTCCGATTTGAAAAGAATTGCTTCAGGCTTCGGCACGCGCATCGACCCTATTTATAAAACGCCCAGGTTTCATGCGGGCCTCGATTTTACGGCTCCCCAGGGCACGCCGATCTACGCCACGGCAAACGGAAGTATTAAAATAGCCGGCAACACGGGCAATGGGTATGGCAACCATGTGGTGATCGAGCATGGATACGGTTATGAAACCCTGTATGGCCACATGGTGAAAGTGAAAGTTAAACCCGGTGACAAAGTGCATCGGGGCGATGTGATCGGCTGGGTGGGCAGTACCGGCAAATCAACCGGCCCGCACTGCCATTATGAAGTGCACAAGAACGGGATCAAAATAGATCCTGTCTATTTCTTTTATAACGACCTTACACCTGAGCAGTTCAATCATATTATTAAACTTGCTGCAGCAAGTAATCAAAGCTTTGACTAATACAATTACTTCCAACGATGAATGCTCTTTTTTTCCCGGTAAAAAAGATGCCGGCAGCTTTTTTGTTCCTGCTCTTCCTGTCTGGTTGTATCCGCGAAGAATATTACCGTACGCCCTCAGGGCTTTTGTATCGAGTGATAACAAAGAATAATAAAGATTCTCTCGCAAGGTTGGGAAATATTGTGAAACTGCATTTTATACAGCAGGCCGGTGACACTATTGTTGATAATAATTATGATAAAATGCCTTTGTACTGGACGGTGATGCCCGAATACGGCCGCGCTTATAATCCACTGGAGGCATTTAATTACGGGCTCAGGGAAGGCGACAGCATCGTGTTCATTCAATACGTGGATTCCATGCTGAAGAAACATATTTTCGATTCATTACCAAAATACCTGAAGCGATCCGATAAATGGTTTACCTATATGAAAGTCGAGAAAGTTTTCCGCAGCGACAGCCTGATGCAGCTTGACAAGGCCATGGAAGAGAAAAAAGTAGACTCGATGCAGAAGATCGCAGGAGAACTGCGGGTAAAAAAATATTTGCAGCAAAATAATATTAATGATGCGATAAAATCGCCGACCGGCGTGTATGTACAGATCATACAGCAGGGAACCGGAGCGCAGGCAGATAGCGGCAAAAGAGTGGGATTAAAATATAAATTCACCGATCTCACGTCGGGAAAAATGTTCGACACCAATACTGACACTGCTTTTCATCATAAAGACACTCTTAGTTTTGTTGTCGGCAGCCGCTTTATGATTAAGGCAATCGACGGCAACATGCATTATCTGAAAGAAGGCGCCCATGTTCGGATGTTTATCCCCACAATGAGCGCTTTCGGAGGCTATCCGCCACGGGGTAGTTTGAAACCTTACGACGACCTGCTATTCGAAGCCTGGCTTCTGAAAGTGAGCGATAAATAAGGGACAATTTTCGTAGTGCCGGGGTTAAGCGAATGGCACCGAATGCCGCGAGACCGGAATATGATAGTTTCATGACAGTTCAGGGGCTCCCGGATGGGTTTAGGTTTAGGAAAAACAAAGTTCTGCCTTTAATTTTGCCGCAATGTTTCAGCCCCCGGATATACTTGCTCTGGCGTATAAGCATCCTGTAATGCAGGACCAGATGGTTGTAATACAGGAAAAGGAACAGCATATTCCGGGCTCGGTTCAGTATTCTATCAGGAGATATGAACGCAACCTGCAATGGAATACCGACGATCTGGGCATGCTGATATATCATTTTAAAAAGGAAAGTCCCAAAGAGAACTATGTAGAACTGAAGTTTTGCATTACCGGAAATGTGTACTGCAATAACAAGGAGGTGGAGTGTGGCCAGTGCAAAAACGGCACCGGATGCGAGCGGAGGATACATACGCTGGACGTGCTGAGTTTTCGTTTTTCCAATCTGCATCTTGCGCAGTTTGCAAACAATACCGGTTCGGTTAATACATTAACCGACGATATCCTGAATTTCAGGCACCAGTCTTCTTTCTCTAAAATATTAGGGATCTGCGGACGGAGCTCTATGGTGCTGGAAGCATTATTGAATCATTCCTATACCGATAGTCTCGAGAATATATATATCAATGCACAAACGCAGATGCTGTTGTTGTACACGCTCGAGTGCATGATAGGGGAGAAGGAGATCGATACTTTTCAGTGCAAGTTCCTGGCCAATGATCTCGACCGCGAGAAGATCATCAGATCGCGCGAGATATTACTGGAGCATATCGGTGAGCCGATCACCATTAAGGAATTAAGCCGTAAGGTGGCGATCAATGAATGTTATCTGAAAAAGGGCTTTAAGGAATTATTTGGCACCACCATATTCGATTTTTACCAGAGCCAGCGGATGGAGCACGCAAGATATCTTTTGTATGAAAAAGGATTGAGCGTAACCGAGGTTTCAATGATGCTGGGCTATTCTTCCATCTCACATTTTTCCACCGCGTTTAAAAAGCATACCGGGCTGAAGCCCTGTGAGTTGCTGTTGCATTGATCGTTTAATGTGTCTATATGCTGCTCCGGGACCCTCCGGAGAAGGGGATGCAGGCGCGCTGAGTGTTTTGAAGATGCAATTGATTTTGGGGTTACGTCCCCTCTTCCTGAGGGGCAAGGGGGCAGGCCCATAATTTATCTCACACTCTCTTCCGCTGCCCGGATTGTCTTATCAAGATCCTCTTTCGTCAGCGCAGTGCTTAAAAACCAACTTTCAAATGCCGACGGTGGCAGATAGATGCCGCGTTTCAGCATCGCATGAAAGAATTTATTGAAGAATGAATTATCAGCGGCTGCTGCACTGGCGAAATTGCTGACGGGTGTTTTGCTGAAATGCACGCTGATCATGGAGCCTGAGCGGTTTATAACATGAGGAAGCCCGTTCAACGCCTTATGCAGCCCGTCTTCCAGGTAAGCGCCCTTTTCATCCAGCTCTTTATAAATTGAAGGATTTTCTTTTAGTGTTTTTAACAGGGTATAGCCCGCTATCATAGCGATCGGGTTGCCGCTAAGGGTGCCGGCCTGGTACACTTTTCCCAGCGGCGCAATATGCGACATGATTTCTTTCTTTCCTCCAAATGCACCCACAGGCATGCCGCCGCCAATTACCTTGCCATAGGTTACCAGGTCTGCATCGATATTTAATTTCTGTTGCGCGCCGCCCGGGGCCAGGCGAAAGCCGGTCATTACTTCGTCGAATATTAAAATAATTCCCGCTTTGTTGCAGATCGCCCTCAATTCTTCCAGGAAATTCTTTTCGGGAAGGATGCAGCCCATATTACCCGCCACGGGCTCGATGATAATTGCCGCAATTTCATTGGGATGTTTCTCAACAAGCGCCCTTACCGCTGCAATATCATTATACGGTGCGGTTAATGTGTCGATGGCCGCTCCTTCTGTAACGCCCGGCACGACCTGGATATCCAGTGTAGCCACTCCGCTGCCGGCTTTTACAAGGAAAGCATCGGCGTGGCCGTGATAGCAGCCTTCGAATTTGATGAATTTATTTCTTCCGGTATAGCCGCGTGCAAGCCGCAGTGCGCTCATGCAGGCCTCGGTACCGCTGTTCACCATGCGTACGAGCTCAATATTGGGCGCCATTGATTTAATGAGCTCCGCCACTTCAATTTCCAACAGGGTCGGTGCGCCGAATGAAGTAGAATCTTTTACTTTCTCCGTGATCGCATTTACCAGGGGTTCGTAGGCATGGCCCAGTATCATGGGTCCCCAGGAATTGATGTAGTCGATATACTGATTACCGTCTTCATCATATAAATAAGCGCCTTTGGCTTTTTTGATAAATACGGGTGCGCCTCCAACGCTTTTAAACGCTCTTACCGGTGAATTAACACCGCCGGGAATTGAGGCTGCTGCGCGGGAAAATAATTCTTCGCTTCTTGACATGGTCTATGATAATAATTTTACTGCATCTTTTGCAAAATAGGTTGCGATAATGGAAGCGCCCGCTCTTTTGATGGAAGTGAGCGTTTCTAGAATGGCTTTTTCTTCATGGAGCCAGCCCATTTTTGCTGCGGCCTTTATCATCGCATATTCACCACTCACCTGGTAGGCACTAACGGGAACGAGCACACTATTTTTTACCTCGCGGATAATATCCAGGTAGGCCAGGGCCGGCTTTACCATTACTATGTCGGCGCCTTCCTCAATATCGAGCAGGGTTTCTTTCACTGCTTCCAACCGGTTGGCATAATCCATCTGGTAGGTTTTCTTGTCTCCGAAACCGGGAGCGCTGTCGAGCGCATCGCGGAAAGGGCCGTAGAAGCAGGATGCATATTTGGCGCTATAGCTGAGAATCCCGGTGTTGCTATGACCATTATTTTCCAATGCATTTCTGATGGCTTTGATACGGCCATCCATCATGTCGCTGGGGGCCACGAAATCAGCGCCTGCCCCGGCATGGCTCACACTCATTTCTGCCAGCACTTTCACGGTGGGATCGTTCACGATCTCCGTTCCATCAACAATTCCATCGTGGCCGAAAGTGGAATAGGGGTCCAGCGCAACATCGGTCATCACCAGCATGCCGGGCTCTGCTTCTTTTACGGTTTTTATAGCGCGCTGCATAAGACCATCGGCATTGAGCGCCTCTGTACCTTTGTTATCTTTTAAATCATCTTCGCACTTTATAAATAGTAAAACGCTTTTAATGCCCAGCGCCCATAATTCCTTTATCTCTTTCTTTAAAAGATCAAGGCTCATGCGGTAATAACCCGGCATGGATGAAATTTCCTGCTTAAGATTATTTCCTTCGATAATAAACAGGGGGGCGAGAAAATCATCGGGTGTGAGTAGGGTTTCCGCCACCATCGCGCGGATGGCCGGAGATCTTCTTAATATTCTGTATCTGTGTTCCATAATATTTTTTATCGATAATTACCTGGTTAAAGAATAGGGGGGAGAAAAATTATTTTACCCAGTTTCTCGGCTTCAGGTATTCCAGTAGTTCTGCTTCCTTTGTGCCTGCCGCAGGATGGTAATCATATTCCCATCGCGCGCGGGGTGGCATGCTCATAAGGATCGATTCGATTCTTCCGTTTGTTTTTAAGCCGAATAAGGTGCCGCGGTCGTGGATAAGATTGAACTCGGCATATCTGCCCCGGCGGATCTCCTGCCAGGAAAGCTCCTGCTCATTGCCGCTGGCATATTGAAATTTTAATAGTTGCTCTGCCTGCTCCGGGTTTTGCGGACGGAGATAATCATAAAACACGCCACCGATACCTCTTGCTTCATTATTGCGATGCCGGTTGATAAAATAGCTATCGCACTGCTCTTTGTACTGGGGATAGAGTTCTTTGCCGAAGGGATCCATTGCCGCTTTCAGGGTAGAATGAAAGTGTATGCCATCTTCTTCGAAGATATAATAGGGCGTCAGGTCCGCACCACCGCCAAACCAGGTGTCCGTTGTTTTTCCATTTTCATCCGACAGCTCGAAATAGCGCCAGTTAGCGTGTACTGTAGGTACATAGGGATTTACGGGATGTAGTACCATCGATAGCCCGCAGGCGTAAAAATTCTTTCCGTCCACTTTAAATGCATCACGCATTGCCTGTGGCAGCTCGCCATGAACGGCGGAAGTGTTTACTCCTCCTTTTTCGAATACATTGCCGTGCGCTATTACCCGCGTGATGCCACCGCCGCCTTCGGGACGTACCCATTTATCTTCTCTGAATTTTTCCTTTCCATCTAATGTTTGCAGGGCATTGCAAATTTGATTTTGCAAATCAAGAATGAATGAATAAAAAGATTCTTTGACTGACATAGCTTTAATTTTTTGTTTTGCGCAGAGGTGTAAAGAGCAGATCAGGAGGCGCAGGGAATATCCTTGCTTCTCTGTATGAAATCTATTAGTACTCCTTTACGGCCTCCACAAATGCCTTTGCATGATCAACGGGTACATTCGGCAATATCCCATGACCAAGATTGGCGATATAACGGTCACGTCCAAACGAACTAATCATTTCTTTCACTGCTCTTTTAATTTCAGGAACAGGGCCCAGTAATCTTGCAGGGTCGAAATTTCCCTGCAAAGTGATATTGTTGCCTGCCAGTTTTCTCCCCATATCGGCAGTAACGCACCAGTCGATGCCCAGGGCATTTGCTCCCGTCTCACTCATTTTATCCAGGGCGAACCATGCGCCCTTGGCAAATAATATCGTCAGCGTCTCTTCTTTGAGGGCCGAAATAATCTGGCGGATATATTGCAAAGAAAATTCTTCAAAATCGTTGGGACTGAGCAACCCACCCCAGGAGTCGAACAACTGTACCACATCGGCGCCGGCTTTTGCCTGCGCCTTTAAATAGGCGATGGTGGTGTCGGTGATCATCTGCAGCAGGCGGTGTGCGGTTTCGGGTTGGGTAAAGCAAAATGCTTTTGCTTCGTCGAAAGTTTTGGAACCTTTTCCCTGCACCATATAGCATAATAAAGTCCATGGCGCTCCTGCAAAACCAATTAGCGGCACGCGGCCTGCCAGTGTTTTCTTTGTGAGCGCGAGCGCATCGAAAACATAACCCAGCGATTCCTCAACATCGGGAATTCTTAATCTTTCCAGATCGCGATATTGCTTCACCGGATCGGGTAAGAAAGGTCCCTTTCCTTCTACCATCTGTACTTCGAGCCCCATAGCCTGAGGCACTACGAGGATATCGGAGAAAATGATTGCAGCATCAACGCCCACCTGCTCTACGGGCTGCAGGGTTATTGCTGTTGCCAGCTCCGGTGTCTGGCATCTTTCGAAAAAGGAATATTTTTCTTTCAGTTTTAAATAATCGGGAAGGTATCTTCCTGCCTGGCGCATCATCCATACCGGTGGCCGCTCCACTTTTTCCTGCCTTAACGCACGCAGAAGAAGATCATTTTTCAATTTATCCATTAGCCTGTTTTATATAGCTCAAAATTGTTTTCACCATTACTTCTTCCGATGGAATAGCACAGGTGATCACTTTGTTTTTTGCGAATTTTTTTAAGGCGGTTGTGGTGGCGTCGCCGATAGAGAAAAATATAGTCTGGTCGTCAATCACATTTGCAGAAAAAAAGCTTTCCACCGCGCTAGGGCTAAAGAAAGCGATCCCATCAAAATGCTGCCCGATTTCTTCAGGTGAAAGTCTTGTCTCATATACCACCACTTCTTCCACCCTGATATCATTTTCTTTTAATTCATCAGGTAATTCATCTCTTCGCCGGTCGCCGCAAAAAAATATCACTTCCTTTTCATTGTCTTTTGCCACTACCGCTTTTGCAAGGCTGCCGGCATTAAGACCGGTGCCGGCTATTGAATTTTCGCCAAAATAATTTGCGGCCTGCTGGCGTGTTGAACCTTCGATGCAGAATATTTTCCAATCCGGTTTTTTGCCGTCCAGAAATCCCGAAACAATATTCACTGAATTCCTGCTGGTGAAAATAACGGAGGCCTGTTCTTTGCCGATTTCATTCACCCGGGTTGCTTCATCACATTCCACTATTTCTATAAATTCAATTTCTTTCAGCTCCACGCCTTCTTCCTTTGCCAGCTTTACGAGTGCGGGTGCAATCTTTTTTGTTATCAGTACATTATATGCGCTCATGTTTTACCCGGTTTCAGTTGCCGACTGATCAATTCGTTTATTTCCCTGCCGCCCTGATCCAGTACGATTGCTGCACAATCGGATCCCAGTGTTTCACTTTCCGCGAGAGCAAGAGTTTTTTCAATCTCTGCTTTTTTTTCTCCGTCGGGAGAGAAGATATTTCCTTTAAAATGCACTTTATTATTCTCAATCTTTGCCAGCGCACCTACCGGTGTAGAGCAGCCGCCGAGCAGCCCCCTGAGAAAATCTCTTTCAATGCGGGTACATAATGCGGTGTTTCTGTCATTTAGCCAGCGGCATGCGTTTAAAACATCGGTATCATTTTCACGGCCCACGATCATGATCGCTCCCTGAGCGGGTGCGGGCAGCATCCAGTCGAGTTCCACGCTGTGATCGGGGCGCAGCCCGATTCTTTCCAGGCCCGCCTGCGCGAAGATGGCAGCATCCCAGTTCGCGGTATTTAATTTTTGCAGGCGCGTTTGCATATTGCCACGCATATTATGGATGCGGTGTTTCGGATACCTGTGCAGCCATTGCGCCCTTCTCCGGGTGCTGCTGGTGCCGATATCGGCGATAGAATGATTATCCGCTAAAAAATCTTTATGGTTTCGTATTACCAGCAGGTCGCTCACCACGCCTCTTTTTAAAACGGCGGCCTGTACAATTCCCCGGGGCAGCCGCGTGGGCACGTCCTTCATCGAGTGAACCGCCAGATCTATTTTATGATTTAATAAAGCAGTGTCGAGGCTGCGCGTGAAAATTCCCTGTACACCTATCTCATACAGTGGTGTTGTCAGATCAATATCTCCTTCACTTTTTATGTAAACCAGTTCGGAGTGATACCCGTGTTCAAGTAATTTCTTTTGTACCTCGCTGGCCTGCCATATGGCCAGCCGGCTTTCCCTGGTACCTATCCGGAGCGGTGCAGACATGATGATCAGTTTATTGCCGGCGATATGAAATCATTGATCGCTTCAATATAGTGACAACCGCGTTGATTGTGCTGGCGCATTTTAACTGCCATTACATTGATCACCTTCTGAATCCGATCCTGGTGGTCGCATAAGGGCGAGTTTTCAATTTGGCCGGTAATCATTATCGAATGGCCCCGGATTTCCTGCAATTTATTTTTCACGGCTCTTAATACCGGAACATATTTGCGCATCTCATACCATTCAATGAATTCCTGAATATGATCAGCAATGATCGCTTTTGCCTTTGGTATTTCGGCTTTTCTTTTATGAAGAGTTTTGTCTTTTAATTTTGAAAGCTCGTCCACATTTACGAGTGTAATGCCGGGCAGCTCTTTCGACGATGGTTCTACGTTGTAAGGAATAGAAAGATCTATCAATAATTTTTCTCCGCTATTTTCCACGTCTGCTGCGAGGATCGTCGGCGTGGGGGCATCGGTTGCCACGAGGATGATATCGGCTTTTTTTACTTCTTCCTTTAACGAGACAAATGGTGCGAACGACAGCTTCAATTCTTTGGCAAGCGCTGCTGCTTTGTCATCTGTCCGGTTGATAAGGGTAATATTTTTTACCGGCAGGTAATCCACAAGATTCTTGCAGGTATTACGGCCGATTTTGCCGATGCCGGACAAGAGAATTTTTTTGTTGTTCAGATCCCTGATGTTCTGCCTGATATATTGAACCGCAGTGAACGACACAGAAACAGTGCCTCCGCTGAGTGCCGTCTGGTTTTTGATTGACTTGCTCGATTGCAGAACCGCGTTAATCAGTCTTTCGGTAAACGCACCGATGGTGCCGCGTTCCTTGGCAAATTTTACTGCCTGCTTGATCTGCCCCACAATTTCATAATCGCCCAGGATCTGGGAATCCAGGCCGGCCGACACTTCGAAAAGATGTTCTATCGCCGGAATTCCCTGTTTAATGTAGGCGAGGGATAAAAAGGTTTCTTCGTCGCCCTGTGAATATTTACAAAGCAATTTGGTGAGTTGTGAAGGATCGGCCGCAAGCCCGTAAATTTCTGTGCGGTTGCAGGTGGAGAGAACGAATACTTCATTAATTCCGGAAGCAATAGATTCTTCGAGAATAAGCCCGTAATTTTCCGAACTTATTGCAAACCGGCCACGTATTGCAGCATCAGTTTTTTTATAGTTAATTCCAGCTATCGTGAATTTTGATATGTCCTGGGTATTGGGTCCTTCCATCTCTTTACCAAAAGTGTACGCAAAATTACCTTTGGAATCCTGAATGCTCGAATTTTTGTGTCATTGCAATGTCATTTAATCGATTTTATAGAATGAATTGCATATTTGCGGTGATGATCTGATTTTTACTACATAAGAATGAAATATTATTTTATGAATACAATCATATTTTTGCAACTTTCTGTATGAACAGCATTACCAAGCGCGGCATATTATTGATGAACCTGGGCTCACCTGATTCAGCGGAGGTGAAGGATGTAAGAAAATATCTCGGAGAATTTTTGATGGATAAACGGGTAATTGACAAGCCATGGATATTGCGCTTTCCATTGGTGCAGGGAATCATCGTTCCTTTTCGCGCACCGAAATCGGCAGAAGCGTATCGCACGATCTGGACCAAAGAAGGATCGCCATTAATTGTGCTGAGTGAACAGCTCAGGGACGCCCTGCAAAAAGAAATCGATTTTCCTGTGGTCATCACCATGCGTTATGGCAATCCCACCCCCGAAGCTGCCTTTGAACAACTACTGAAGAAGATGCCCGACATGGAAGAAGTGGTGGCGATACCGCTTTACCCGCATTATGCCATGTCTTCGTATGAAACCGCTGTTGAATACGCAAAGGAAACGCATCGCAGGAAAAAGTATCCTTTCAAACTTACCTTTATCAAGCCCTATTATTCCGAGCCGGAATATATCGATGCGCTGGCCGAAAGGATAAGACCTTATCTCAACCAGCCTTTCGATCATATTCTGTTCAGTTATCACGGAGTTCCTGCAAGGCATATTATCAAAAGCGACCCTACTCACAACCATTGCCTGCAATCGGCGCGCTGTTGTGAGGAAAGCTCGCCGGCGCATGCGTATTGCTACCGGCACCAGGGCATCGTGACAACCAAACTGGTTACCGAGCGCCTTGGCATTCCGCTGCATAAATGGAGCATTTCTTACCAGTCGCGGCTGGGTAAGGGATGGCTGGAACCTTTTACAGATGTTCGCCTGGAGCAGATGCCGGGGGAGGGCATCAAAAAATTACTCATCATCTGCCCTGCTTTTGTGAGCGATTGCCTCGAAACACTGGAAGAGATTGAAATGCGGGGCCGCGAAAGTTTTATGGCTGCAGGGGGCGAGAGCTACGAAATGATCCCCTGCCTGAATGTTCATCCGCTGTGGGTCAGCGCGCTGGCCGGCTGGATCAAAGAATATGCAGGAGGAAACGGGGAGATGGTTCTGGCCGGATGATCCCGGGAAAATTGTTCAACTGGCCGCTTACAGATAAAATAGCTCGATAAATGTATTTATATATTAAGGCGCTCCATATTATTTTTATCGTCACCTGGTTCAGCGGGATGTTTTATATCGTACGTCTTTTTATTTATAATACGGAAGCAGGAGAAAGGCCCGAAGCAGAAAAAAATATCCTGCGGGCCCAATTCAGTACCATGATCCGGCGGTTATGGCTGGGAATCACCTGGCCTTCAGCGATCCTGACCCTGATCTTCGGCATTTCAATGTGGAGCCTGATGGGCGGGTTGCCGCAGTGGCTGATCGTGAAGCTGATTTTTGTGCTGGGGTTATACCTCTATCATTTTTCCCTGCACCGCATATACCGCCAGCAGATGGCGGGCATTTTCAAG
>JBGAJL010000191.1:0-3329 GCA_044224935.1 Flavitalea sp. | reverse complement strand
ATTGTGGTGTTGTATTTGATGATGCGGAATGGCGTGAAAGGGCTTTTATGATGTGTTCGGGGTTAAAGGATGTGGTTCAGAAGTATCCTGGTTCTTTTGGCGTATGGGCAATGGTTATGCAGGCTCTGTCTCAAGGTATCCCCGAAATTGCGGTCACCGGCGGTGACAGCGACAACATTCTCAAAGAGATTTTACGTATTTTCATTCCATTCAGGGTTCTTCAATCCTCCCCTTCGGAAGCTAATGGTTTCCCCTTATTGTTGGGAAAATCCTTTTCTTTATCTCCAATGATCTGGTTATGTAAAGACTATGCGTGTCAAACGCCTGTAAATGAAGTGCCAGCATTTCAGGAATTGCTAGACAGCATGTACGGAAAAACGGCGTCGGGACTGTGATTTTATCCTTTTTGGGATACAATATATTGGGTTCCACTACCGTTTAGAACACTGGCAGAGCTGTATTTGCAGTTTTAAAATAAAATTCTAAACTTGTGATGAAGTCGGTAACAAATTATTTTTGCCCAATACCCTTTAATATTATGAAAATGAAAAACCTGTCCGCATTTTTAGTTCTTGCTGCATCGGTCTCTGCAGTAAGCTGCGGCAAGCTAGGAAAGTCATCAAAGGGATTGCCCAATGACGGACAACTTCACGGTGTTGCTCCTGCAAGCGCCTCTGGCCTTTCAAAGCCTCCCGGAATGGTGTACGTTCCGCCTGGAACATTCCATATGGGACCCAGTGATGAAGATGTCAACTACGCATACACAGCCCGCAATAAGCAGGTGTCTATAAATGGCTTCTACATGGATGCCACAGAGATCACGAACAACGAATATCGTCAGTTTGTGAACTGGGTGCGCGATTCAACAGCGGCCACGCTCATGCAGCTCGGAAAAGAAGTTGACGGTCGTTTTGCCCTCGACTGGAAAAAAGCTTCTACCATCAAGTGGGGTGACAAAGCTACCGTCGAAAAAATAGACCAGATGATCCTTTCTCCCGAGAACAGGATTTTTGGTAAAAAGGACATTGATCCTTCAAAGCTGGTATATCATTCAGAAACATTTGATCTGAAAGAAGCAGCCAAAAGGGAAAATGCAGGTAAGGCGCGTTCACAGTTCATCGTTAAGCGCGACGAAAAGATATACCCCGACACACTGGTATGGATTCGCGATTTCAGCTACTCATATAATGAACCGGCAACCAAAAGATATTTCTCTCATCCTGCTTTCGGCAACTACCCTGTTGTGGGTGTAAACTGGAAACAGGCTTCTGCATTCTGCGAATGGAGGACCCATTATCTGAATTCTTTTCTCGAATCAAAGAAGAAGGCGACAGAATCCGGTTTCCGTTTGCCGACAGAAGCAGAATGGGAATATGCAGCCCGCGGCGGCCGCTCACAATCGATGTTCCCCTGGGGTAATTATTACCTGAGAAATAAGAAAGGATTGCCTGCTGGCCACCCTCAAACCAGTCGCGGTAATTATCCCGGTGACGGCGGTTTCTATACCGTACGTGCTGATGCTACTGGCCGAATGACTTTGGTCTGTATTGCATGGCGGGTAACGTGGCAGAATGGACATCTTCCCTGTATTACGAAGGCGCTTATAATTTCCAGCACGATATGAATCCCGATATCCGTTATGGAGCGAAGGATTCAGATCCTCCCCGGCTGACGCGCAAGGTCATCCGTGGCGGCAGTTGGAAAGATGTGGGATATTATCTGCAAACCAGCACGCGCACTTACGAATACCAGGATACCACCAAATCCTATATCGGATTCAGGTGTGTGATTGATCTTCCACCAACACAGAAAAAATAATAAACTACTTAATCATAATCCAATTATTAATCCGTTCAAAACCTTAAAAAACTAATAACTATGGCTGGAGTTTCAAAATCCACTGAAAGAATTGTAAACGTAATTGTATGTATGGGCGCCGCTATCGTAATCTTCGGCGCATGGCAGAAAATTACGCACCAGGCACTTGCAGATTTCTTCCTGACTGCGGGCCTCATAACAGAAGCGATCATCTTCGTTGTATATGCGTTCCTGCCTCCTCCGGGGTCTGAAATGCATGCCATAGCAGAGGCGCTGCCAAAGCTCGCCGGTTCCGGCAATGCAGGCAACCCGGCCCTTGCTAAAATGGACAAGATGCTCCAGGATGCCGATATCAACCCTGCTAATCTGGGTAAGCTGAGCGAAGGATTCAAAAAGCTTGGAACGCAGGTAGACAGAATTGCCGATGTTTCCGATGTGGTGAAATCGACAAATGATTATGCGGCTAAAACAAAAGAAGCAACCGCTGCACTGGATACGATGAAATCGGCTTACCAGGGCGCTACTACAACAATAGGTCATTTCAATGCTGCTGCCGACGGAACAAAACAGTTCCATGAGCAGGTGCAGGTGCTGACCAAAAACTTAGGTTCGCTCAATGCGATCTATGAGATAGAGCTTCAGGATACCAATAATCACCTGAAGGCGATGAACAGTTTCTACGGAAATCTTTCTGCTGCCTCCCAGACCATGCAGAGCAGTGTTGAAGATGCGAAGAAAGCGCACGAACAGATCGCTAAACTTGCAGGTAACCTCAGCAGCCTGAATACAATCTATGGCAATATGCTGGGCGCTATGCAGGGAAGGCAATCATAATTAAATCCAATCCCTTTTCGTCCGAACAACTGAAGAGCATCGGCGGGCGATCGGGGCAAACGAAATCCATTAGACGAACCGCATTCTTTTAAACGAAAAACCGAACTCCCCATGGCTTTACCAAAAGAGCCCCGGCAGAAGATGATCAACATGATGTATTTGGTGCTTACAGCATTACTGGCGCTGAATGTATCTGCGGAAATTCTTAATGCCTTTAAAACAGTCAATAGAAGTATCACTAACGCTAACAACGTTATCATGCAGAATAACGATGTTATCTATAAATCTTTTGCGGATAAGCTTGCTGATCCCAAAACAAAGGTTAAGGCTGAAGAATGGAAGCCCAAGGCTGACAAGGCACAGCAACTTTGTAAGAAAGTATATGATGATATCGAAATATTAAAACAAAAAATTAAAGAAGCAGGTGGTTTCAAGCCGGGCGCTAAGGATAGCATCGGTTTTGAAAGCAATCTCGACGCCGCTACCCGCGTGATGGACAAGCAGGGCGAAGGCGAAAAGCTTCAGCAGGAACTGGGTAAATTGAAAGCTGATTTACTGGCCATCGACCCGGAAATGGGAAAAGAATTTGCCAATAAGCTTCCCATCGATATCTCTGTTCCGGCTTCTGAGGCAGGAAATAAAAATCTTACCTGGACAACGGCATATTTCCATATGAC
>JBGAJL010000071.1:0-21522 GCA_044224935.1 Flavitalea sp. | reverse complement strand
CGTATTTGGGCGCCCAGTTGCGGGTGTCCCAGAATGCCGCCTGTATGCCCCCGGTGGTTTTGAATTTCAAACCATGAAGAATGGTCAGTTCACCATAAATATTTCCCAATACATTATAGCCATTGGTGGTATTGCTGTTGATCGTTGCCTTACCTATCGGGTTGGCCACATCGCCCACCCATGAGGGCTGCCCCACCGGGCCGGCATAGGATCCATCGGCATTATAAATCGGCTGGGTGGGAAGCGCTGACATCGCATTGCGGATATCATACGATCCATTCGATTTAACATCGTGATTGAGCGAAATATTGTTACCGAATTTCAGCCAGTCGAACACGCGTGATTCACTGTTGAACTGCACCGTGTACCTGCGATAGCGGGTGTTGATCACGATGCCCTGCTGATCGAATATATTGCCCGAAACATAGTAGGTACTTTTAGCGCTCCCGCCTGAATAAGACAGGGTATAGCTTTGCATAGGCGCCGAACGAAACATGGCGCCGAGCCAGTCGGTGCCCTTTCCCAGGGTGGTCGGGTCGGCAAAGGCCGGGTTCTGCGCCTGCCCATTATTAGCCATCATTTCATTATGAAGCGATGCAAACTGGCCTGCATTGAGCAAGGGCACCTTATCGGTGGCTCTCTGAACGCCCGCAAAAGTTTTAAACTCCAGGGAGTTGCGATTGGCGTCGCCTTTCTTTGTCGTGATCAGTACTACGCCATTAGCACCGCGCGAGCCATAAATAGCAGCCGATGAAGCATCTTTCAGCACTTCGATGGAAGCGATATCATCGGGGTTGATATTGTTAAGCGGAATATCTGTTGGCACGCCATCGATCACCAGCAGCGGATCGCTGTTATTGATGGTGCCCGTGCCGCGCACGCGGATGGTCACGTTGCTGCCGGGAGCGCCCGATGAAACGATCTGCACGCCGGCCGCTCTTCCCTGCAAGGCTTCGCCTACGTTGGGAACAGGCAGTGATTTCAGATCTTTTCCATTCACGGAACTGAGCGAGCCGGTCAGGTCCTTTCTTCTTTGCGTACCGTAGCCGACAACCACCACATCCTGCATGGAGGATGATGCAGGATTCAGGGAGATTGTGAGGATTTCGGCAGAACTGATCCGCAGGTCCCGGCTTTCATAACCGACACACGAAATCATCAGTATATCGCCGGGCCGGGCGGAAATGGAGAATGCCCCGGTTTCATCGGTGGTGGCGCCTCCTGCACGGCCTTTGATCTGGGCAGATACGCCCGAAATAGGTTTGTTGTCTTCCCCGGAAATGACCCTGCCGGATATACGGCCCGTTTGTGCAGCGGCATGCAATGTGAAAAACAGGAAAAGCAGCAGCGGGGAAACATGTCGCGCAGAACCTGGAATGCAGTTAGGCATAGAAGCAGTCGTTTGATAAATAAATAGATTCAGTTAATTCATTTCAGGGTAAAGCCTGAAATATACACGAAAAAAAAACTTATGTATGAATTGCAGCAATCCCTGCGTGCCAATTTGTTTTCAAATTGTACCAATATCATAAAAGCACAATGATCAATTCACTTCAGCTTTATCTTTGAATAGCTGCCATACAGAATTGAAAAAAGCGATTTTCATATTGTTATTTACCTGCGGTGTGGCCTCTTTGAGGGCGCAGGATTATTATTTTAAGAATTACCAGGTCAATAACGGCCTTTCGAGCAATACCATCACCAGTATCCTGCAGGATAAAAAAGGTTTTATGTGGTTTGGTACGCGGAACGGGTTGAACAGGTTCGATGGCAACGCATTTAAAATTTTCAGGAATGATCCGAAAGACAGCTTCAGCCTCGGCAGCAATTCTGTTCTCAGCCTGTGTGAAGGCGACAGCGAAAAACTCTGGATAGGCACCTATAAAGGAATATATATTTACGATCCATTCACAGAAAGGTTCACTCCTTTTCACCTGCTTCCCCCCGGCGAAATACGGTATATCAACCGCGATCATTCCGGCAATATCTGGATTGTAAATAATTTCACTTTATCCCGGTATAATGAGCACACGGCACAGCTGCATACCTTCTCCGCAGACAGCGCATCCGTGATCGCACTCAGCATTGCGGCAGACGGAGAACCCTGGATGGCCACTAATTACGGTACATTAAAAAAATACGACAAAGATGCCGCCACCTTTCATTCGTTTGATATTGCCGCTGTTTATAAAAAACCGCTCGGCTTCGTGCTGGATATTTACCCCGTAAGTGACAGCACGCTGCTCGTGGGCACCATGAACAAAGTGCTGTTGTTCAATTGCAGGCAAAACACTCTCCGCGATGTGCTTCCCGGGGCAGGCCGCATACAGGTGCATAAGATCATCCGCCAGCAGAAAGACGAATACTGGATCGGAACGGAAACAGGAATTTATATTGTCGACTTTCAATCCGGCCACTACCAGTTGCTGCAGAAAGAATACGACAACCCCTACTCTATCACGGACAATGTTATCTCTTCATTCTTTAAAGACCGGGAAGGCGGCACGTGGATAGGCAGTTTTTTCGGTGGCATTAATTATTATTCCTCGCTGCTCAACCGTTTCAGGAAATATTTTCCAAACAAAGGAAACAACAGTATCAGCGGCAATCTTGTGCATGAAATATGCGAGGACCAGTATGGTAATCTCTGGATCGGAACAGAAGATGCCGGGTTAAATAAACTGAACCTCCGAACCGGGCATATCATTTCTTACCAGGCCGGCAAAGGGCCCGGCTCTATTTCATATCAGAACCTTCACGGCATACTGGCCGATGGCGACAAACTGTGGGTGGGCACTTATGAACACGGCCTCGACCTGATGGATATCCGCACAGGCAAAGTGATCCGTAATTACTCTACCGCCGACAACAGCCTGCAGGGTAATTTTTAATTACTCTACCGCCGACAACAGCCTGCAGGGTAATGATATTGTAAGCCTGTATAAAACCTCAGCCAACGAAATACTGGTAGGAACCTGGAACGGCATGTTCCGGTACGACCGCGCCAGGGACCGCTTCAAACGCGATCCTTTTTTCACCATGCAGATACAAACCATCCATGAAGACAGCAATAAAACGCTCTGGGTAGGCTCTTACGGCAACGGCGTGTTTTACCAGGGGGCCAAAACCGGTCAGGGCAGGATCCTGCATCAGCAAGGAAACACCGGCAGCCTGCCCAACAACTATGTCAACAATATTTATGAAGACAGTAAAGGCTATCTCTGGTTCAGCACCGAGGCCGGGCTTTACAGGTTCGACCGGAAAACGCAAAACATACAACCTTTTAACCAGAACGGGCTGGCCGAAAAACAGGTGTTCCGGGTGCTGGAAGACGCGCAGGGCCTGATGTGGGTGTCCACCTCGAAAGGATTGCTCTGCCTGGATCCCGCGACCGGGAACGCCAAAACCTACACTACGGTGAATGGATTGCTGAGTGAACAGTTCAATTACAATTCCGGGTATAAAGGCAGGGATGGCACATTGTATTTTGGCACCGTAAAGGGAATGATCAGTTTTAACCCGGCTGCTTTTGGAAAAGAATCATTTACACCACCGGTTTATATTACCGGTCTGCAGATCAATAATAAGGATATGAAAACGCTGCAGGCCGGCTCGCCGCTTCGCCAATCGATCATGTACACGGGCAATATCCTCCTGCCCTACGACCGCTCATCTCTGAGCTTTGAGATTGCGGCGCTGAGCTACGTTACTCCGGAAGCCAATGAGTATGCCTATTTCATGGAAGGGTTTGATAAAGAATGGACCATGCTCAAAAACAACCGCCGGATATTTTATACCCAGCTTCCCCCGGGCAACTACACTTTCCGGGTTAAAGGCAGTGGCAGCGGAGATGTATGGAACCAGCGGGAAACGGTGTTGCATATCCGTGTAACCCCGCCCTGGTGGAACAGTCCATGGGCCTACGCCCTGTATGCCGTGCTGATCGGTATTATCCTGTGGACCATCCTGCGGTATTATCATATGGCCCTGAAAGAAAAAAACCAGCGAAAAATCGATGTGATCGAAATAGAAAAAGAAAGAGAGATCTACAACGCCAAGATCGAATTCTTTACCAATATCGCCCATGAAATCAGAACACCGTTAACACTGATCAAGTTGCCGCTCGATAAATTACTGCAAAATGAAAAAGGCAACCTTTCACTTTCAGAAAGCCTGACAATGATGAAAAAGAACACCAGCCGCCTGATCGACCTGACCGATCAATTACTCGACTTCCGGATAGCGGAAGCGAATAAATTCAGTCTTAATTTTCTCCGGACAGCTATTTCGGAATTACTGAAAGAAGTGTACACTTCCTTTAAGCCGGCAGCGGAACAAAAAGAGCTTGCTTTTCGCCTGGAATTGCCGCGGATGCCGCTGTACGCCTCTGTCGATCCTGAAGCATTCCGGAAGATACTGGGCAACCTGGTCAATAATGCCATTAAATACGCCGAAAGCACGGTGTCTGTCCGGCTGATGTCCTTCAACAGCGAGGACAAGGTTTTTCATATCGAGATCCGCAACGATGGATTTCTCATCCCTGCCGAACACCGGCAGAAAATATTCGAGCCCTTCTTCCGGCTGAAAGAGACTTCCAGGCAGGCAGGCACCGGCATAGGACTGCCGCTGGCGCGTTCACTCACCGAACTGCATAAAGGCGTACTCGAACTGAAAGACCCACAGAACGGTATGAATGTTTTCCAGCTTTCGATCCCCATTCACCAGGAAAACGAGATCAGCCTGCAGGAATATGAAACCTTCGAAACCGCTGCCGGCAAAGAGCCTGAAATAACAGAAGAGCCCGATGCAGGCAAAACAACCTTGCTGCTGGTGGAAGATAACAGGGAAATATTGCAATTCATACAGCGCGAACTCAGCAACCAGTTCACCATTTACCGGGCATATAACGGGGAAGACGCGCTGGAAGTGCTGGCAAAAAACAATATCGCTTTAGTTATCAGTGATATCATGATGCCCGTAATGGACGGAATAGAATTATGCCGGCAAATGAAAACCGATATCCAGTACAGTCATATTCCTATTATTCTTCTCACTGCGCGAAATACGCTTCACTCAAAAATTGAAGGCCTCGAAGTGGGCGCCGATGCCTATATCGAAAAACCTTTTGATATCGAGCATTTGCAGGCGCAGATCAATAACCTGCTGGCCAACCGGCAAATCATCCGCGAGTATTTTGCCAAGTCACCGCTGGCACATCTGAAGGGGATGATATCATCGAAAGCCGACCAACAATTCCTGGAAGAACTGAACCATGTGATTCAATCGAACATCACTGACATGGAACTCGACGTGGACCAACTGTCGCGCATGATGAATATGAGCCGGACCAGCTTTTACCGGAAAATAAAAGGCATTTCGGACCTTACACCGAACGAGCTGATCAATATATCACGATTGAAAAAAGCCGCCGAACTGCTCGCCAGCGGCGAATACAAGATTAATGAAGTGGCCAGCATGATCGGCTACGGCGTAACAAGCAATTTCTCCCGCGATTTTCATAAACAATTCGGGGAATCACCTTCTTCCTATGTGGAGAACCTTAAAAAAGACCCGGCACGATAATATTATATTGCCTACAATAAAGCCCTTATAGAAGCGCGGCCGATATGAACAATATGTGAAGTACCCGGCTTTCGCCCCTCATACTGGATATTCATTTCAAGATTTTTTGCGAGCCGCTTATTAATATCCAGGCTCCAGAGAAAATTCTTTCCCGGTAAAAGACCATCAAGAATGATATAAGCCGCTGTGCTGTTGGTATTGGGCGTGGCATCCGCCGAGGAAAATGTTATCTTATCATAAGTGAATTTCCCCTGCAGCGACGTACTCTGAAGAATATTATATTTTACTTCCGTATTCAATGAATTGGACAGGGATTTTTCGAAGCTGCCTTCACGGTTCTTTTTATTGTTGTATTTATACCCCATGATGATCCTGAAATTACTGCCCTGTGTGAAGTTTATTCTCGGCTCCATCGATTGCAGTTCGATATGATAATTCCGGTTGTCGAATTTGGCATTCGAGCTGACCAGGTCGTTACTACCCTGCTGACCGGTGATATCGAATAAAATATTCTTCGTGATGCTATATCGCCCGCGAAGGCTCCACTGCGACAACCTGCGCGTTTCATATCCATAAGTGAGCAGCGATTTACTGCTATTCCGGAGACTGATCAGGTCCAGACCCCATTTAGAACTGAAGCGGTTGAATGAAAACGTATTATTGAAAACCGAGTTCAGCGTGATCAGCGAAGTGTCGTTCAACACCGATTTAAAAGGATTGAATTCCACCAAACCTTTCGCCGCTTCTTTTTTGTTGATCTGCAAGGCGGATTGCAGGTTCATTTTAGAAAGCAGTTTCGCCAACCCTTTTGCTTTATTCATATCGATAACCGAGCGCGGATTTAGCGAGAGACTATAATTAAGCGTGTTATAATTTGCCTTGATAAACTGGTTGGTGGGCGTAAATACCCTGATATATTTTGCCTGGTCCTGGAATAATGCCACTTCAAATTCATTTAGCTGCTGCACCCCGTCATTATTGTAATCGATCCAGGTATATTCACCCTGGCCGGCGGGCACCTGCAAAAAGGCAAAATCTCTTTTCTGTTCCTGCCCCGCGCCAACTTCATATAATACATTTCCATTCAGCAATCCCTTCCATTCATTCACCTGGTATTCCGCGCGACCAAGCAGGCTGTTGTCTGACTGCTGATTCGGAACCAGCGGATTGATGACGCGAAGGTTTCTATACGTACCGTTAAACCGGAACTGGTGCCGCTCATTCTTCAATAACTCCGTTGTGACGGTTATATTATGACTCCTGTCGGAGCGGAGCAGATGCGTTCCGGACGGATATGAATTACCGCGGGTAAAATAAGAAATACCCCACCTGTTTGGTTTTGAATCGGGTGATTTAATTGCGGCCTGTATTACGTTGAAAGAAAAGCTCTCCGCCGAAACAGAGTCTGTCAGCCTGTTATGTATTTCGTTGTGCTCAACCGAGTATCCGAGGTTGACCTGGTAATTATTTAAGGCAGGAATGGCTTTGGTGACATTGAACGAGGGCCTGAAAAAATAACCTTTATCCGTTGGTGAATTGATATTCGACAGGTTTAATGCGTTATTGAATTTCCACCCGTTAATATCCTGCGACTGCAGGATCGTATTCCTGATCCCATTGAAACCACCGCTGCGCCGGTAATTGGTAAATTGGTATTTAATGCTGTTGTTTTTAGCATCTTCCAGTTGTGTTCCTGCGGTAATAATCTGTTCATCTTCGGCAGGCACAACGAGGGCCAGGCCCCAGTCGCGGGTGAACTCTACACTTCGCAACCGTTCAAGAGGCTTGAATTTTGCCTGCACATATTCGTAGCTCAGGTCGGTAGTCAGTTTTTTGGATAAAGAAAGCTCGCGGATATTCCGTAATGCAAGCTTTCCGCCAAATCCTTTATTATCGCCTTTGTCGCGCGTTGAAAAACTATTTACATCATAATTGCTCATCGCTCCTTCCGCGCTAAGGGTTGTATTTTTTGTCAGGACATAATCGGCGCCAAGGTTTACCACCTGCTGTTTTTTCGGTGTCACCAGGAATATCGCGGGCTCAAAGCTTCCCTGCTTTACACCATTTACCGGTGCGACCCACTCGTACACCTTGCCGTTTGCACCATTCAGATATGGCACATAATTTCCAAATCCAACGCCCACTTCAATAAATGACAGGGTATACTTCGCACTATCGGGATTGCTGGTATATACATACACCGAATCGTGAACCGAACCGCTGTAAACCGTATCGATCTTTTTATACATTATTTTTCCCGAAGAAAACGTATCGATGGTTGCAACGGGATAAAATGCCTGTGTAATATTATTTCCAAGCGTATCCAGAAAATGTTTTTGTGAAGCATCAAGCGTTTGATTGATAGGCGAACTTTTTGCATCTGTATTACTGAAAGCGCCCACTTTCAATTTTAATTTCTTTCCGAAATCAGTTTCATTATACGCGTATAGATTAGCATTGAGATAATTCCTGTCGGAATATTCAAAATCGACCTGGATCCTTTTGTCTTTGGTCACCATTCGCTTCGGCGTAAAAGCTATTTCGGCAGTATTATAATTGATCACGTAATCCTGGTCTTCACCGCGCTGCAACAATTCTCCATCCATATACACGCGTTCGGTATTGGCCAGCACCACGAAAAAGAATTCGTTATTTGCTCCCTGCAGGCGGTAAGGTCCCTGGTTGCCTTCCTGCACCTGCAGGATATTGGTGGTAAATTTTCCCTTCGCGATCGAACCGCTGACAAGTGTGCTGTTGGTTACATTTTCACTGACCTGCGATTTTGTTTCGAAAGAAATACCCTGCAATCGCTTGTAAAACTTGAGAAAATAAGACTGGTTCTGCCGGATATCAATATCGCCCAGGCTCAATGCCCAGTTTTTCTTTTTGAACTGCAGAAATATCCGGTCGAATTCATTGAGCTGTTGCGTAGTGCCATCAGGCTGGATAGGAATATTGTTGTCGGTGATCGCGGCCACGATCTCCACGCTGTCGGCCAGGTAGCCGCTAAGCTGCAGGTTCAGGTTGGAGGTAACCACAGCATCCTGGCTGTTGCCGAAAGAAATTCCTCTTCCGAAACTTCCGCTGTAGTTAATATTTCCGAAATCGAAGAAACGTTCCTGGTCGCTGGCGGCATAATCGGGGTTATAAGGCCGGCCCATGAAATTATTCATCACGCTGTCGAACTGCATATGCTGCGCCTTTGCGTTGAGCCGGATGGAAAAAACACGGTACAGCACCAGTACGCTGTCAACCGGCAGCTTTTGTGTCCACGTCAGCCGGGCATTCACATAATCAACCGAATAAAGACTGTCCGGAAAACCAGGCAGCAACACGCTGTTGGGCACAATGCTAAGGGAATCGAGCTGAACGGTGGGCTGGCGTGCCGGGACCCACTTTTTCCTGAGATTGGACAGCGGTTTATCTGCCCGATGTTCCTGGGACACAGCAGTAGTTGTACATGCCATGAGGAGAAGGCACGATATCAGTATCCTCAGAGACAAAAGTTGGTTTTTCTAATAGCGTGAAAATAAGGCTTTTATTGCCTATGCCAACTGTAATTTGCGCGCCGCTTTGCTTTCGAGGTATTCATCGAAGCTCATGAGCTTATCGACGGTGCCTGCCGGCGTCAATTCGATGATCCTGTTGGCCACTGTTTGCAGGAAGGTATGGTCATGCGAACTGATCAGCACGATGCCTTTAAAATTTTCCATGCTTTCGTTGAAAGCCTGGATGGATTCCAGGTCGAGGTGGTTGGTGGGCTCGTCCAGGAGAACCACATTCGGATCCTGCAACATCATGCGGCTGATCATGCATCTTACCTTTTCGCCTCCGCTAAGCACTCCCGTTTTCTTCAGAATTTCATCGCCGCTAAAAAGCATTTTACCTAAAAATCCTCTCAGGAAGGGCTCGTCAACATCGGTAACATGCGATGGCACATACTGACGCAGCCAGTCCATCAGCGGGAGATTATCGATAAAATATTTTGAATTATCATTGGGCAGGTAGGCTTTGGAAACCGTGGTGCCCCACTCATATTTTCCTGCATCGGCATTCAGTTCTCCGTTGATGATCTCGAAGAAAGCGGTCACCGCAGACTGGTCGTCGGAAACGATGGCAATCTTATCGCCTTTATTGACCGTGAAAGAAATGTCTTTGAACAGCACTTTGCCTTCCTGTATCCTGGATAATTTTTCGACATTCAGGATCTGGTTGCCTACTTCACGAAGCTGCTTGAAAACAATGCCCGGGTATTTCCTGTTAGACGGCATAATATCTTCGATAACCAGTTTTTCCAGCGCTTTTTTACGGGAGGTCGCCTGCTTTGATTTGGAAGCATTGGCGCTGAACCGCGCGATGAAGTCGAGAAGGTCTTTACGCTTTTCCTCCATCTTCTTGTTCTTGTCGGTCAGTTGCCGGGCGGCAAGCTGGCTCGATTCGTACCAGAAGCTGTAGTTGCCGGTATAGATTTTAATCTTCTGACGGTCCACATCGGCCACATGGGTACAAACGGCATCGAGAAAGTGACGATCGTGCGAAACGACAATCACGATGTTCTCGTAACTCGCCAGGAAGTTCTCCAGCCAGCTGATCGTCTGTACGTCGAGGTTATTGGTAGGCTCGTCCAGGATGAGCACATCGGGATTTCCAAACAGCGCCTGGGCCAGCAGCACCCGCACCTTCAGCGCGCCCTGGATATCTTTCATCAGCGACTGGTGCATGTTTTCGGAAACGCCCAGCTCGCTCAGCAGGCTGGCCGCATCGCTTTCGGCCGTATAACCGCCCATTTCGCCGAACTCTGCCTCCAGCTCCCCTGCCCGCATCCCGTCTTCTTCTGTGAAATCCGCCTTGGCATAGATGGCATCGCGCTCATGCATCACTTCCCAGAGCTTTTTATGGCCGACGAGCACGGTGTTCAAAACCGTTTCTTCATCATACTGGAACTGATCCTGTTTCAGCACGGCCATACGCTCGCCGGGAGTAATATCCACGGTACCCTTATTCGGTTCGATCTCCCCCGATAATATTTTCAGAAAAGTAGATTTGCCCGCGCCATTGGCACCAATCACTCCATAACAATTCCCTTTGCTGAAGCTGAGGTTCACTTCATCAAACAGCACTCTTTTACCAAAAGACAGCGTGACATTATTTACTGTAATCATTAAAAACAAAATTTGAGGCGCAAAGTTACAAAATCAATGGCATGAAAATTTATATTTGATAAGCAAAACATCCTGTTATGGCAAGAGAACAGACTCCGGGCAAGCACGACAAAAATGAAGAATTTCCAGGCTACCCCCATTACCCTGCAGAGGAAGATATCACCAACCCCGGCAACGGTGCGCACAAAGTCCGGGGCGATGTGGAGAACCTGGCCAACTCGAATTCCATTTCCAGGCGAAACCTCTCCGACCGGGACACTTCCATGGATAATATCGAAGACAGGAATGATGAAGACGAGATAAGAATTGTTCGGGGAACGGAAGCGGATGTAACCCGGGCGGACCTCGAAAACCTGGGCCGGCGCGATGAAGACCAGGATATGGGCGACGATGAAGAAATGCGCACCAGCGCCAGGGTCGACGATGTGGATGCCGATAATGATGAACTGGAAGAAGGTGATCTCGATGTTCCGGGGAGCGAGCTCGACGATCAGGACGAAGAAACCGGCGATGAAGATGAAGAAAACAATTACTACAGCTTAGGCGGCGATAACCACGAAGACCTCGAAGAGGACCAGTCTTAGAAACCAGATGGACCACGAAAATCATCTTACCATCCGCAGAGCCGATGAAACGGACACGCATACGATTCGTATCCTCGCGCATGCGGTATGGCCCGGTACCTATGGAAATATTTTAAGCGAGCCGCAATTGCAGTATATGCTGGACCTGTTTTATTCCGAACGCTCCCTGGTTGAACAGATGCGCGCCCACCATACTTTTTTTATCGCAGAGATCAATTCCGAGCCCGTGGGTTTCGCCTCTTTTTCCCACGATCATACCAGTCATGCCTATAAAATCCACAAGCTATATGTACATCCGATGATGCAGGGAAAGGGCATCGGAAGAAAATTAATCGACCGGGTTATTGAAGCAGTAAGAAGAGAAAACGGATCGGTCCTGCGGTTGAACGTAAACCGGTATAACAATGCCAGGTCGTTTTATGAAAGGATGGGCTTCAACGTAGTGGGCGACGAGGATATCGCTATCGGCGAGGGATATTTTATGAACGATTATATAATGGAAAAAAGAATTTCCTGACCGCACAGGCTTCCTGATTAATTCTTCAGATGTGATAAAATAATTCCGGTGGCCACCGCTGCGTTGAGCGATTCGACCTGGCCGGTTTTAGGAATGGTAATTCCATTTTTTACGCGCGACACAATCTCATTGCTGATCCCTTTTGATTCATTGCCAATAATGATCACTGCGTCTGCCGGAATTTTTGTCGTGTAAATATTTTCTCCTTCCAGCTTAGCCGCGTAAAAACCGGTATCGGGATTTGCTTCAATAATACGCACCAGGTCATCATACACTATATTCACCCTGGCGATACTTCCCATGGTCGACTGAATCGTTTTGGGACCGAATGCATCAGCGCAGTCAGGGCTACAGATAATATGTTGTACACCGAACCAGTCGGCGCTGCGGATAATGGTGCCCAGGTTGCCGGGGTCCTGGATATTGTCAAGCATCAGCGTGAGGCCCTTCGAAAGATCCGGAATGACCGGCGCAGGCTTTTTAAAGATCGCCAGCATCTGGTGAGGCGTAGATAAGAATGAGATGCGCTCCAGCTCCCGGTTGCTGATTTCGTTAACGAGTGGGCGGACTTTCGGGGGCAATAATACAATGAGTTCCGGCAAAGCATACAGCTCCTTCAACTCTACAGAATCGCCCGCCAACAACTCGTTAATAATCTTCGGTCCTTCCGCCACAAACACTCCTTCTTCATCCCTGTGTTTTTTATGGCTTAAACTTTGAATATATTTGACCTTCGATTTAACCAACATTGTATTCGTTTTTAATCAATTATGCTAATCCGCCGGCAAGTTAATTTTTTTATTACTTCCAGATCTGCCGCGGTGCTGCTGGCGCTTTTTAGTTTTTTCATCTCCTGTACGGTGCCGAAGCGTTACCAGGCAGGAAAGCCGTTTATATACCATTCGGAAGTGGTACTCAATTCCGATCTGCAGAAAAGCGCGAAGCAGCAGCTGAGGAATGGTCTGCTCAACCAGATGGACGACAGCCTGAAGGTGAGAACCGTGGTGGCAGTCAGGCTCATACCTCCTTTCTTCTATAACCGTTTGTCGCAGCCACCGGCATTTGACAGCATCTATATCGGCAAGTCAAAAACCTTCATGACGGCCCTGCTGCATTCGCAGGGATATTTTAACCCCCTGATAACGGATAGCTTTTATATCGACACATTGCACCGGGGAGGAAAAAATGAGCAGCAGCGGGTGCACCTGAAGTTTTTTGTCACAACGGGCAAATCGCTACGGATGGATTCGGTGGGTTATGATCTCAAAACTCCCGAACTGCAAAAGCTGGCCCTGGAGAACCGCGATAAGTCGATGCTTCGCAAAAACGACGTCTATTCCATTTCGAATATTTCAGGGGAGCTCGATCGCCTCCTGGCCTTGTACCGGGATAACGGGTTTTACAAACTCACGCGGGAAGATCTCTATGCCGAGCACGATACGGTGGTAGCCGCGCTGATCGATCCCAACCTCGATCCGTTTGAACAACTGGAGCTGTTGGATTCCCTACAGAAAAAAAGAAAGGACCCCACCATCTCTATCGTCATAAAACAAAGGGATCCAAAAGATCCTTCCCATCTTTTAAAATATTCCTGGGGAGATATCAATGTGTATCCTGATAAAAAACTGCTCGCAGACTCTTCGCAGGAAAAAATGCAACGTGTGAAACTCGATGGGTATACCCTTTATCATTCCACGAATAAATTTAAACTCCCCTTCATCACCCGGAATATTTATGCGAAGCCTTATACGCTTTACAAACAAAGTGATTATTTCAATACGATAAATAAATTCACTAACCTCGGCGCCTGGCAGCAGGTCGACCTCAACATCAATGAAAGAAAAGATACTTCGCGCATACTGGATGCGGATCTGCTGCTCTATCCTGCACGCAAGCAGAGCATGAATATCGACTTCGAAGCCAGCCGGAATGAAACGGATATCCTGGCAACAGGTTCGTTGCTGGGTATCGCACTGAATTTCGGTATCCGCAACAAGAATGCGTTTCATGAAAGCATAGGAACAGCCAGCAATGCACGCTTTGGCGTAGAGCTTGGTCCGGATATTATTCAAACATTGCAGGGAAGCCTGTCACACAGCATCTTTATGCCGCGGTTCATCAGTCCTTTTAAGATCAAACAGGAAAAAAATCTCACGGCACCGAGAACGGTTATCAATATAAACGCAGCTTATACGGATCGCCGGAAATTTTATTCCTACCGCTATATCAATGCATCATGGGGTTACGACTGGACGAAAAAAAATAACCACTGGCAGTATATCCCGTTCAATTTAGAATTCGGATGGCTGCCCACTAAAACAGACAGCCTGATACACCTGGAAGATTCCTTCCCCAGTCTTAAGCAGGCGTTTAACGACGGATTAATTATCAGCCAGATACTTGGATATACCACCGGCAAAACACGCGGCATCACGCAAAATTTCTTCAGGGCCAGGCTCGAGGAAAGCGGCGGACTGTTTGGCCTCATCAAAAACCTGGAGAGAGGATCTTTGAGAAGATTTGTCAAGCTGGATCTGGAATATAAATACTTTATCAACTACCCACATGCGTCCTGGGCCTTCAGGGCATTTGGCGGATACGGGTATGTATACGGAAAAACGGGAAATGTTCCGGAATATAATTTACCTTTCTTCAAAGCCTATTTTGCGGGAGGGCCATATACCATGCGTGCCTGGCAGGTGCGAAGGCTGGGGTTAGGATCATCGCGGGCATTCGATACCGATTCCACTCATATAGATAGGTTTGGCGATATGAAGCTGGAAGGCAATGTCGAATACCGTTTCGATTTAGGTACCATTGCGGGCATAAAAGTAAAAAGCGCAATTTTTACCGACATCGGAAACATCTGGGATCGTGCTTACGATAACAATATGCACCGCATCGATTCCGCCGAATTCAACCTGCGGCGTTTGTATACGGATATTGCAGTGGGCGCAGGCACCAGTTTACGATTTGATTTTGATTTCTTTCTTATCCGTCTCGACTGGTCGTACCAGGTCAAAAATCCGCTGTATGCCGATGAGAATTATGGCTGGTTCCGGAAGCTGCAGATCAAAAGCGGCCAGTTTCAATTGGGCATAGGCATGCCTTTCTGAGTTATTCCTATTGACAATATTTTAATGTGCTGTGCTATTCAGGCCTGTTATTCTTTGCTTGGCTCCTGCACCGCTTGTGCAAAATCTTCTTCGCGCCCTTTGCGTCACTTCTTTTGCGCCTTTGCGTGAAATCTTCTTATCCGGTTTCACGCAAAGACAGCAAAGGGTATCGCAAAGAGCGCCAAGCATGCTGAATCGGCATCGACGTTATCTTTAAAAGACGCTAAAGAAAAATGGGCATTAAGAAGAAAACAACTTCAACAGCTTACCAGGTAAAACTTTCGGAAAATGCAATTAGTAATCTGGATGAAAATTAAAAAAATCAAGCGCTCTTAATCTCTTCAATTTTCTTCGCATCCTTCAGTTCAAATTCCCCGATCCTTGTTCTGCACAGAGCGCTGAGATAGCCGCCGCAACCCAGCAAAGCGCCGAGATCGTTGGCAAGGCTGCGGATATAGGTGCCCGTTGAGCAGATCACTTTAAACCGTACTTCCTTACCCGACAGATCTGTGGAAAACTGCCTTACCGTTATCGGCCGGGGCTCAAGCTGAACATCTTTGCCGCGCCGGGCGAGTTCATAAGCACGCTTCCCATCTTTTTTTATTGCTGAATATATGGGTGGCGTCTGCATAATATGTCCCGTCAGCTTTGCGGCTGCATGCTCAACATCCTGCTGCGTAATCCCGCTGCAGTCTTTAAAATCTGCCGGGACACTTTCCAGGTCATACGTAGGTGTGGAGGCACCCAGGGTAATAACACCGGTATATTCTTTTTCCCGGGCCATATATTCATTAATCTTCTTCGTGAATTTCCCCGTGCACACGATCAGTAAACCCGTAGCCAGCGGATCGAGCGTACCTGCATGCCCGATCTTTTTTATTTTTAAAACGGAGCGTAGTTTGCGCACCACGTCGAACGATGTCCATTCATAAGGCTTATCGATTAATAACACCTGCCCTTCCGCATAAGTATTTGTATCCATATTATATTGCCTGCCGCGCTTTTAGTTCCAGGTATTTATTGACGGTATTTAATGTGAGATCTTCCGGTGCAGTGAGAATCGTGAATATTCCATGTTGCTGCAGCTCTCTTACCATCAGTCTTTTTTCATGCGCAAATTTTTCTGCAATGGTACGGATATACAATGATTCAATATCGGTTGTGTTTTCAACAGACACTTTCTGCAATTCGGTATTTTCAAAAAATACGACGAGAACAAGGTGCGTGCGCGCTATCGCCCTGATATAAGGCAATTGCCGCTGCAGGCTCGAGAGCGATTCGAAATTAGTGTAGAGAATGATGAGGCTTCGCTGAGGAATCCGTGTGCGGATAAGCGCGTATAATTTTTCAAAATCCGATTCGCCGAAATTCGTCTGCTGATCGTAAAGCGATTCCAGAATATGGTTCATCTGGCCCGCACGGCGCTCGGCGGGCAAAATGCTCCCGATATTTTCGGCAAATGTTACCAGCCCCGCGCGATCCTGCCTGATAAGGGCCACACGGGAAATGATCAGCGCAGAATTGATGGCATAGTCGAGCAGTGTCATGCCATTGAAAGGCATTTTCATCACTCTCCCCTTGTCAATAACGCAGTAAACCTGCTGGCTCCTTTCATCCGTGTAGCTATTGACCATCAGCTGCCCCCCTTTGCGGGCGGTGGCCTTCCAGTTTATCCTGCGGATATCATCGCCTCCCACGTATTCACGTATTTCTTCAAACTCCACGCTCTGTCCTATTTTCCTGATCTTTTTATTACCCGCATCGGCCCGGTTATCGGCCCAGGCCATCAGGTCATATTTTTTCAGCGAAAAATAGGAAGGATATACTTTTACATTTTGCGAAGCCCCGATTATAAAACGCCGGGTAATCAACCCTAACGGTGAGCGTACAAAAATATTGATGTCAAAAAAAAGATATTCGCCGCGGCTCAGGGGGCGCAGGGTATAACTGATCTGTTTCTTTTCTCCTGGTGCCAGGAAAGCTTTCAGGTTAAAATTGCGATCCTGAAACTGCACAGGCAATTCATCAATAATCCGTAATGAGGCGCTGAAAGAATAATTGCCGGTAATATTTATTTTAATACTGTTCTCATCGCCGTTGCTCAGCCGGTCGGATGTTATACGTGAAGCAACGATTCCATCTTTCTTCGCAAACAGAACAATATAATCGACGGTCGTAAAAGCAAACAATCCGATGGCAAGGATCTTTGAGATTACAAATAAAACGGGCGACGAATAAGCCAGGATAAACAATGCGATGAGCAGCGAAAGAGCCTGGTAGAACCTTCGTGAAAAGAAAAGTGGCCTGATATATTGTTTGTACAGATTCATTATCTCGGTACTTCTATTCCCTGTATAATTTGCCCGATCACTTCGTCGGTGGTGGTTCCTTCCATCTCTTTTTCAGGGCTTAGTGAAATACGATGGCGCAGCACGTGCGGGGCGATGTAAATAATATCTTCAGGAGTAATAAAATCTCTTCCGCGCATGGCTGCGAGCGCTTTGGCGCCATTCAATATACCGATAGATGCCCGCGGAGAAGCCCCCAGATAGATCGATTTATGCTGGCGGGTATTTCCGACAATGCTGGTAATAAAGCTGATCAGCTTATCCTCCGCCCTTATATTCCTGACCTGGAGCCGAAGATTTTCGATGTCAGCAGCGGAGATAGCCGGCTGTACCTGCGCGAGCATATCCACGGGCAGATTGCGATGATGATATAATACGATCTGGTGTTCCTGCTCTGCCGTAGGATAAGAAACATTTATTTTAAATAAAAAACGATCGAGCTGGGCTTCAGGCAAATGATAAGTGCCTTCCTGCTCCACCGGGTTTTGCGTGGCCACCACCATAAAGGGCAGCTCGAGCGGGTAGGTCTGCCCGTCAACCGTCACCTGTCTTTCTTCCATTACCTCAAATAACGCGGCCTGCGTTTTGGCAGGCGCCCGGTTGATCTCATCGATCAGTACAATATTGCTGAATACCGGTCCGCGCCGGAACTGAAAACCCGATTCGCGGGGATTGAATATCGAGGTGCCCAATACATCGCTGGGCATAAGGTCGGGAGTAAACTGTATCCTGGAAAATGCAGTCGAAATGGTTTTACTCAGCAATTTTGCCGTAAGGGTCTTGGCTACGCCGGGAACACCTTCTATCAGCACGTGCCCGTCGGCCAGGATCGCAGCTAATAACAGGTCCACCATCTCCTCCTGACCCACGATCACCTTGCCTATTTCCTGTTTAAGCGATTCCACGGCATGTTGCAATCCGGTAAGGTCGGTGCGTTGTTCGAAAATATTTTCTTCCATATCAGGTTTGTTTGTAAAATTTATCAATTTTATTACTGAACGTTAAAAGATCATCGTCGCTCATCGTTCCGGGCTCTTCCACGCTTTTTATAAACACTATGATCTCCTTCAATTCCTCCAGGGCATACCCTGTTCTGAAAGACAGCTTCTGCTCAAACATTTCATCAATCACGGAAGTGGAGATATTGTATTTATTGCGTACATGACTTAGAAAATGCGCAGCCATTTTTGCTGCGAGATTTTTATTGTCATGCCGCTGATAATACAGCCGGCCGATGGTTTCAACGAAATCAAGAGATGAATTACGAAGTTCCTTAATAACCGGCACCGGCCGCTGCTTTCTTTTCGATTCAAACAGGTAAATAATCAAAAACAAGAGCATCGCGAGCCAGAACGCCCATCTGAGGACCGGATGATTCAGGAACGCGGCCAGCTTTGAAAACAGGGAGGCATTGGAAGTGTCCGACCCGTCGATATGGCTGCGGAAATAATCGTCCCATCTTATCCTGTCGACAGATGCAGGCACAGACGAAGATATCACGCGATCAAAATATTCCTTATTCTCTTTATGTAGTAGAAAGAAATTGGTTAGCCCGAGCGGCGCCAGGTGCAGGGCGATGGAGCCACCGTTGTTGTAAGTAAACTTTACAAAATTGGCATGTCCGCGTGCATCGGTACCCAGGATATTCGTAATGGACGTGTCCATTTTCGTAAACACCTCATCCATTCCGAAACCAGGATAGGAAAACAGGCTGGAATCATCATCCGCCACATTAAACAGGTTCACGGTCAGCGAATCCTCGCTGTAAGCAAAATGCCGGTAGCTGGTGGTGGCCAGGCGAAAGCTATCGAGCAGGTTCTCTCCCAGGCTTATTGCCGAAATAAAAATATGATTGCCCGCCGCTGCATAGTTCAACAGGGCGTTTAATTCATTTTCACTGGGTTTGACATTGTTGCCAATAATAATATAGGCCGCCGCGGTATCGCTGTTCCGGTAAAAGCTAAGTGGTGAAAGCCTGTTGGTGGTTATTTCTGCATCATCGAAAAGATAATGCAGGTTATGAAAAGCATAATAAGTGCCGTAGGCAATCTTGTCATTTCTCCAGAGAGTGATCTTTTTATTTTTATACCGGCCGCAGGCGCTCAGGGCAAGCCCCAGGATCAGGTAAAGCAGGTATGATCTTTTTTTATTCAAATTTTTTCATTGAATTGCCGGAACCCCGCGCTTATTTGTTCAAACTGTATGTTGTCCGGTAAAAATTCGCCATACCACACGTATTCATAGATCGCCGTCAGCTTCCGGAAATCGGCTCCATTTGCATAGTTCCTCATTTGCAATACATAATCGTAATTAGTGGTTTTTGCATGTAAGCTGATCTTACCGTTTGCTTCCAGCAGCCGGAGCGTTTTCAGGAAATAAAACCGCACGGCCAATCGATATTCTTTTGCCAGCACCGCAGCCTGGATGCGCTCGTCAATATTTTCCGCAATATCCGCAAGTTCATCTTCCTCTTCCCTGCTTTTCTTTTTCTTTCCGGAAGTGGTAAACAGGTTGTTCTGGATAATAATCCTGTAAACGACATATCCGAGCACGGCTAATACAAACAGGTATAATATCCACTTTAAAAAATCGCTTTGGAGTATATTAGCGAGCATTCTCAGAAAGGCCGGATCCGCATCGGCCGGCTGCTCTTTGGCCCAGAACGAAGGATCATTGGCATATTTGAACGCCTGATCATTTTTCATCTGCAGCACTACAGAATCGGGAACGGCGCGCGGCTCACCGCCATAAGAGAATAAGGCTATCGAAGAAAGGATAATGCTGAATATATATTTGGTCCTCGCCGGCTTCATGGGGTGTTATTCGTTTTCCGCTGCACTTTTACCGGGTAAATAATAAAATACCAGATTATAAAAGAGAGTGAAGAAACCAGGATAATAATACTCAATGGCTTGGGCATCGTTGAATAACGGGTAATAAATCCTTCCAGGAAGGCCGCGGCGATGAATATCGGTATTAAACCGATCATCAGTTTCATCCCGTCCCTTGCCCCCCGCTTTAGTGATTCGATCCGCTTATAGGTTTTTGGAAATAAAATGCTGTTGCCCAGTACAAATCCTGCGCCACCCGCAATGATAACAGCCGAAATTTCGAGCGTTCCGTGGATCCATACTACGAGCACTGAATTCCAGCCCAGGCCATGCATGAAGAAAAAAGTCTGGAAAGCTCCCAGCATAAGCCCGTTATTGAACAGTAACCAGACCGTTCCTACCGTGGCCAGCAGGCCGCCGACAAAAATCATGAAAGAAACCTTGATATTATTCAACGCGATGGTAAGAAACATCGTGAGCCTGTCGGAGCTTTTATACACGCCAAAAGGATCGCCTTTGGCTATATTATCTTCTGTCATCTCTACATATCCGTCACCCAGAATACTTCTCACAAAAGTCTGATCCTGGGAAGTAGAAAAGACAGCCATCAAAACAAAAGCGGTAAAGAGCAATAATGAATACAGCAATTGCCGGTGATGCCTGCGAACAACGAGCGGCAGTTCTGTTGTCCAGAATGTGATCAATCTCGAGCGCCTTTCTTTTTTGTTTCTGTAAATGCCCAGGTAGATTTTGGAGGCCAGGCCGTTGAGATAAACCGTTACTTTACTTTGCGGATAAAACGTGCGGGAATAACCCAGGTCGTTCACCAGCTCGGTAAACTCCTGCGCCATTTCATCGGGATCGGAAGAAGATTCATACTGATATTTCTTCCATTTCTCCAAATTTCTTTTAATAAATAGTCCTTCACGCATACTGAACTCATAAATATAATAGTTATATTTTTATATTCTATGCCCCTCGTAAAATTAGATAGCGGCTTTAATATTGAAGTGGAATTTGCCGTGGCGCCGTTCGGCAAACGGCTGGTTGCCTGGATCATTGATGTAATAGTGTGCTGGCTGCTGACCGCGGGGGTCTCTTATCTGCTGGGCATCGGGTCTTTTTTTGTATGGCCCACTGAATGGGGCGTTCGCGGCGTGATCGCCAGCCTGCCCACCTTATTTTATTTCCTCGTTGCCGAAATTATCACCAACGGCCGCAGCCTGGGTAAATATGCCATGAACCTTCAGGTAATTGCAGAAGACGGCGGCCAGCCCGGTATCGGTCAATACCTGATCCGGTGGGTATTCCGGATGATCGATTTCGGCTGGTGGATAGGCATCGCGACAATACAGGGCGTGCTGCCCTGGTGGTGCTTCCC
>JBGAJL010000070.1:0-21921 GCA_044224935.1 Flavitalea sp. | reverse complement strand
TTAATTCCCGAGAGCTCATTTATCACACTGGCCCCCGTATGCAGATTGGCATTCTTCTGCAGCGTCCCGCCTATAGTGATCACGTTTACGTCTTCGCGGTCCGATAAAGCAATGGCAACCTGCGGGCTCGGCGTGAATACCGTAAGGCCCAGCCCCGAGGGAATTTTTTTAGCAATTTCCATAATCGTCGTGCCCCCCTCCATCAGCACCAGCATATTCCTCTTGAAAAGCCCAATCATTTTTTCAGCGATCTGCAACTTCGCCGATAACGCGTAGACCTGGTTCTTTCCATCGAATGGGGAATGAAAGGTCTTACTCATGGCGCCGCCATGGACTTTGGTAATCACTCCCTCGTCCGCCAGTTCTTTAAGATCCCTTCGTATCGTGTCTTCAGAAACACCCAGCTTTTCGCTCAGGTCGGCAGAAAGAACCCTGTTGTACAGGTTTATCTCCCGCATGATGAGTTTTAGCCGCTCGCTTCTAAGCATATTCCTTATTTAATCCCTGTTGATTTTCCGCCCGGCCACCCCTCACACCGACGTGTTGTTCCCCGTTCTTAAAGGTGGAGTCAGAGGACTACAGCTATAATTTATTTACTCTTCCGGAATCCTCCGACTCTTCACCACCACCACCTTTTTTAGAATGAGCAAAATAAGTCTTGCTTCAATTCTGCATGAATTTACCTAAATTAGTGTTTCAAACAAGAAAAAACCTGCAATTTTTTAAAAAATGTTGAAGATAACCGAGCAAGCCTCCCCGTACAGGCATTTAGAAGCGAAACAGGTAGAAGAGATCACTGCACTGATTAACCGGGAAGATGCTTCCGTAGCAGGAGCGGTGGAAAGAGCGCTGCCACAACTGAACAAACTGATCCGCGTGATCGTGGAGAAGCTGCAGGCCGGGGGCAGAATGTTTTACCTGGGGGCCGGCAGCGGTGGAAGGCTTTCCGTGCTCGACGTGATCGAGTTGCCCACTACTTACGGCGTGGAAAGGGGACTGGTTAATTCCATTCTCGCCGGAGGATGGGATCATCTGACCGATGCAAGGGAAGAAATGGAAGATAATATTCATGAGGGATGGGAAAGGCTGGCGAAGGAAAACATTTCCACTAAAGATATTGTTATAGGCATTTCTGCAAGCGGCACCACGCCGTTTGTACTGGGCGCATTGAAAGCCTGCCGGCAGGCGGGCATCAGTACGGGTTGCATTGTCAGCAATCCCGGTTCGCCCATTGCAGAATATGCGGATCATCCTGTTGAAGTAATTACAGGTCCGGAATTTATCACCGGCAGCACCCGGATGAAGTGCGGTACGGCGCAGAAAATGATCTTCGATATGATCAGCACTACGGTAATGATCCAGTTAAAACGTGTGGAAGACAACCAGATGGTGAATGTGCTCCTGATCAACGACAAGATTATCGATCGTGCCGTAAAAATGCTGATGACCAAAGCCGGCATACCCGATTACCAGGCAGCAAAGGATCATCTGCTGAAATATGGAAGCGTAAAAAAAGCCGCCGATCAACTCAGCCAGTTATGAAAACAGCAAAAAACCCGATAGTAATTATTGGGATTTTATTTTTCGTGTTTGGATTTGTTACCTGGCTCGGCTCCGTACTTATTCCCTATTTTAAAATAGTTTTTAAATTAAATAACCTGCAATCCTACCTGGTTGCCTTTTCTTTTTATATTTCTTACATGGTGATGGCGCTGCCTTCGGGCTGGTTGCTGCAACGAACCGGCTATAAAAAAGGAATGAGCATCGGCCTGCTGATTATGGCAGCAGGTACCTTATTATTTATTCCAGCCGCCATTATCCGCGAATACCCGTTATTTCTCGCCGGATTATTTGTGCAGGGAACAGGGCTTGCAATTCTGCAAACGGCATCCAATCCTTATGTTACGGTGCTTGGCCCCATAGAAAGTGCAGCGCAACGGATCAGTGTGATGGGAATATGCAATGGAGTAGCCGGCGTGATCGGACCATTGGTGCTGGGCGTAATTGTATTGCATGATGCGGATGGAATCGAGTCGCGCATCGGTACGCTTCCTGCAATAGAAGTGGAGAATATTTTGCATGATCTCTCCCGGCGTGTGGTGCTGCCGTATACAATAATGGCCCTGGCATTAATGGGTCTCGGCATACTGGTGCGCTTTTCAGGATTGCCGGAATTGAATGCCGACCCGGAAGAAGAGCAATTAAAAAAAATTCATACCGAAAAAACCAGCATTTTACAATTTCCTAACCTGTTGTTCGGTGCCGTTACATTATTCCTGTATGTGGGTGTGGAAGTGATCGCAGGCGATACCATCATCCGGTATGGTACTTCCCAGGGCATTCCCCTGGCAGTTTCAAAATTCTTTACCAGTGCCACATTAGGCTGCATGCTGATTGGCTATGTAATCGGCATTATTTGTATCCCGCGTTTTATTTCGCAGGTAAAAGTATTACGAATCTCGGCTATCCTGGGATTGATATTCGCAGCAGCAGCGTTATCCACCAACGGAATTATTTCCGTGGCATGCATTGCGCTGCTGGGCCTCGCCAATTCACTGGTCTGGCCATCTGTCTGGCCGCTGGCCATCGAGGGGCTGGGGAAATTTACGCCGATAGGGTCTTCTCTATTAATAATGGCCGTGGGCGGGGGAGCATTACTGCCATTGCTCTATGGAAAACTTGCCGATATTTCAACACCCAAACATGCATACTGGGAAGTGGTTCCGGTTTATTTATGCATTTTTCTGTATGCAGTATACTCCAAAAACAGATCATGAACCTACCAACCAACCGCGTTATTTCGCTCGATGCGTTAAGAGGCTTAACCATCGCGCTGATGATTGTTGTCAATTATCCCGGCAGTGAAGACTTTGTATTTTTTACACTGCGCCATACTGTTTGGAATGGACTGTCCTTAACGGACGAAGTAGCGCCATTCTTTCTTTTTATCGTTGGCGTTTCCATCGTGTATGCTTTTTCAAAGCGACTGAACGATGGCAGCCCCCGCGGAAAATTATACCGGAAAATAATTGTGCGCGCGATAAAAATATTCGCGGTTGGAATGTTCCTCAACCTAATGCCTGATTTCGATTTTCATCATATCCGCTGGACAGGAACACTTCATCGTATAGCTATTGTTTATCTTGTCTGCGGCATCATCTATTTAAATACGAACTGGAAACAGCAGGCCTGGATAGCTGCTATTCTGCTCATTGCCTACTGGCTGACCCTCACCTGCATACCCACCCCGGGATTTGGCAGGGTAATGCTGGAACCCGGTGAAAACATCGTGGCCTGGGTAGACAACCAATGGCTGCCCGGGGTAATGTGGCGGGGCACCTGGGATCCCGAAAGCATTCTTACTACCGTAACATCAGTGGTATCGGGATTAACCGGAATGCTGGCGGGACGCCTGATGCAGAGTGATTATTCCCCTAATGAAAAAGTAAATATCCTGATGGTATCAGGTGTCTTCTCCGCATTGCTCGGTTATTTCTGGGGGCTGGCTTTCCCGGTAAACGAGAATCTGTGGACCAGCTCTTTTGTGCTGGTTACGTCTGGATTTGCAGCATTACTGTTTGGTGCAATTTATTATCTTGTCGATATCAAAGGCTACAGACGCGGCACACAGCCGTTTATTATATTCGGCTCCAATGCGATCACGATTTATTTCCTGGCCGATGTCTGGGCGCTTTTATTTTACGAAATGAAATGTAATGGCATCACGCTTAACCAACAGGCTGTTGATGCGATGACCCGGGCAGGCATCGATGCAAAATTTGCAAGTCTTCTCTACGCGCTGTTTTTTGTATGTATTAATTTCATCCCGGCCTGGCTGCTGTACCGGAAGAAGATATTTATTAAGCTGTAGCTGAAAGTCAATACCTTGCATCTATGAAAAAGGTATTTTTACTTCTTTTTATCATGGCAGGTTTCACCGCAACATATGCACAACAAAATACAGGAAAAATGCTCCGTCATGTTGTATTATTCAAGTTCAAAAACAGCAGCACAACCGATGAGGTAAAAAAAGTGGAAGATGCATTTCGCAGACTACCATCACAGATAAAAGAAATCAAAGATTTCGAATTCGGAACCAACAACAGCCCCGAAAAACTCAACCAGGATTTCACGCATTGCTTTTTTGTAACTTTCTCGAGTGAAAAAGACAGGGACCGCTACCTGGTTCATCCCGCACATGAAGAATTTAAAAAAGTGCTGAAGCCTGTTTTGGACAAAGTGCTCGTAGTAGACTACTGGACCAACAAGTAAATATATATTTATGAAATATATATTATCGTCGTTAATGCTATTGGTGGCCTGCTCATCCTTTTCACAGAAGCATGTGAAATTTCGTGCAGGTATAGATGCCGCAGTGGGATTTGGCAATACTATCAGCAGCAATGCCCAGACCGTTGGCAATGCCATTACCACTGTAACACTCGGTGCAGCACTAAAAGGATTTTCGCTGGGTGCGGGCACGGGCCTTTTTAAAATGCATGGTACGAAATCACATGATTATTACATACCGGTTTACGGAGAAATTTCTTATCTCGTACAGAAAAATAAAGCCGCTCCTTTTTTCGGACTGAGGGTTGGTAAATTGTTACCACAGAAAGAAGCGGGCAATCCTTACCCGGAGCTTGACAAGCCGACAATGATGTACAATCCTTCTGTGGGATTGGCCATTGACGTGAAAATACTTTATATCATGCCCTTTTTGCAATACTTCGTACCGGCAGATTTTAATTCGAGATTCGATACGTTTGGAATCGGGCTGCGCGTTTTCACACATTAGAACCGCGCTATCTTTTCATGCGAAGATCATGGGTAATTTGTCTTCTTGTCGGCCCTTTTCCTGATCTCCTCTACCGGCATGGTGATCATTCTTCCAACGGGGTTATCGCCCTTATAGGTAATTACCTTAAGCATTGCCGCTTCTTTTGGAACGATGAGCGGCGCCTTATATTTCGGATAAAAATTATCCGGGAAAGAATTATCGAATGAATAATAAATATCCAATCCCGGCGCCTCTGTTTTTAATTCGATCTGCAAAGAAGAATCAGGTTTCCGGCTCATGGTAAAAATCGGATCATAAACGGCTTTTGAATATTTTATCTGTGCCGCATCGAACCTGTCGAAATGCTTTTCCACCCGGCCGACAAAATCATTCCAGTTCTTTGATTGTTTAGGCGACCATACCGATTCCGCAATGGCCCATCCTCTTGGCCAGGTCATATATTCCACAGCGCGCATCGTGTACAATTGTTCGGTCCAGAGATTGGCCTGGCCACCTTTGATGTACTTCGCGTCTACACCGGCGGGAACGGGCTCAAATTCATAGGTTTTATTTAACCGCAGCGAAGAATATACTTTCGGCTCAGTAATCGGATCACCCTGCATATAATCGATATAGGCATATGTCGTAGGGCTCATCACCACTTCATGTCCCATTTTCGCGGCTTCTATGCCCCCTTTCATTCCGCGCCAGCTCATCACTACCGCGTTGGGCGCCAAACCGCCTTCGAGTATTTCATCCCAGCCCAAAAATTTCCGGCCTTTCGATTCCACTATTTTCTCCACGCGCTTCTCAAAATAACTCTGCACCTCCTGCATATTTTTCAGGTTCTCTTTTTTCATAAGCGCTTTAATCGCGGGAGATTTCTGCCAGTAGTTTTTGGGACATTCGTCGCCTCCGAGATGAATATATTCAAACGGAAAAAGCGCCGCTATCTGCGTAATAACCGTATCCAGAAAAGCGTATACTTTTTCATTGGCCGGACAAAGCGTGTTATCGAGCAAAGCGATCGGCGGCGCGCCATGCGACCAGTCCATAATTTCTTCTCCCGATCTCACTTTATATTGATCCGCTCCCGGTGTACAGGACAATTCGGGATAAGAAACGACAGCGGCAAGACTATGTCCCGGAACGTCTATTTCCGGCAGGATATTCATATATCTTTCCTTTGCATATTTTACAATTTCACGAATATCATCCTGCGTATAAAATCCTCCATAATTCCTGGGCTCGTTCGCGGCGGGCGGGGCAAATGTTCCAAAATAGCCCACGCGTTTTACATTCCAGGCGCCCACTTCAGTCAGCCGCGGCAGGCCTTTAATTTCAACGCGCCAGCCTTCATCATCGCTCAGGTGCAGATGCAACAGGTTGAATTTATAACGCACCATCGCATCGATAAATTTCTTCACATCGTCTACGCCATAAAAATGACGCGCCACGTCGAACATCAGCCCTCTCCACCCAAATCGTGGGTAGTCGGTTATCTCTACACACGGCGCCTGCCATACAATATTTTCAACCCGCTTTTCTGATTCCACTTCCTTTGGTAACAACTGCAGCAGGGTTTGCACACCGTAGAACAACCCGGCAGGCGCATTCGCTTTGATAAGTATTCTTTCCGGCGTGATGGAAAGCTGGTAACCTTCCGTTCCCAGCGCTGCATTTTGCGTCTTATTCAATTGTAATTGCACCACTTTCTGCCCGCCTGCCTTTAGCGTTATACCGGCTGCCTGCCGCAAACGTGCAGTCAGAAAACCGGCAATCTGCTGCACTTCCGGTTTTGCCTCTGCTTCGATGGAGGTCTGTGCGTTGAAAATAAATGAACCCGCATTTCTTGTCATGGAAACCGGCACCGGGATAATGGCAATCTCCTTTTCTGCAGACTGACCGAATGCGCCCAGTGTCATTGCATAAGCGCAGAGGATTGTCAGAAATTTCTTCATCATCAGATTTATTTAGAAATCGGAAGATAAGAAATAGTACTATATGCTTTAATCACTTATCGGGATCCTGCGACAAAATGGTCCAGTCGTTGTTTGCGTGCCCTTTCTTCAGCCAGACATCCATTTTTTTTGCTACCGCAGGAATAACAATCAGTGATTGATTTGTTGAACCGGCCTGCTCCATCATTAATCTTGCGTCTTTACGTGCCATGCTCAGTTCCCAGGAAGGCTGCTCAAATGTTTTACTGCTGATTTTTTTCAGCCTTCCCTGTGCAATAGCGGCCGGATTTAACGCATCGATAAGATGACTGAGCTCCGCGGTATCAACATTTAATGATTCGCCGAGAGAAATAAAATCGGAGACCGCCCCGGTTATGCAGATATGCAGTAAATTACCTAACAACTTTATCGCAGCCGCTTTATCCGGCTGCTCCCCAAGATTCCATAATCTGCCCGTCATGCGCGACAATTCGGGTTCGAGTATCTTTACTATCTTCTGGTCCCCGGAAACAAGCATTATACCCGTACTTTCAAGAGCGTTGGGTGGCCCCATGAAAACGGGTGCATGGATATAAGCGAATCCTTTTTCTTTCCATTCCGCTGCGCGTTTTTTTGCTCCCTGAGCAGAAGTGGTGGTATGATCGATAATAATCGCGCCCTTTTCAAAGCCTTTCGCAGCTTTCTGCAGCACTTCGTCTACAATTTTATCATCCGTAAGCGTAAGATGAATACGGTTAGCACCTTTCACTGCCTCTTCCACTTTATCGAAGGCCTTGGCTCCATCTGCCTCAAGCGCTTTCGCTTTTTCGGCTGTTCTGTTCCAGACCTGCACCTTCTCTCCCTTTTTCAACAGCGCTTTGGTAAAATTCGCACCCAGCAGACCTGTTCCTATAAATGCTATCATAATTAAATATTTAGTTCATCAAAGTTAGGGATCGGATTCTGGTTATAATTATCATTAATTTCATTATTCATATTAATTATCGAAATAATGAAATTCAATTATACCCTGCTTTGCATCAGTACGTTTGCCTGCCTGGCGGTTTCTTTACACGTCAATGCCCAGAAAACAAACACATCAAAGATCCCTGCTGCAATTTTAATGCCCTCGGAAAAGTTTTATTTCAATTCCTTTGTCGACTGCAATATGGCCGCTGTCTGGATCAATGACACTTTCCGCATTTTCCCCGGTAAATACGGAGAAGATCCGCTCTGGGGCGAGGCACATGAATTAAAGTATGCCAGCGGCAGCACGATAGATGAAGTGTTTAAAAAAAGCGCCGATGCATTCACAGAGCCCGTCATGCCGCCCAATGCAGCGCCGGGCACAGCCGGCCTGCATGGCGCCGTTTGGTTTGAAACATTATATAAAGATAAAAATGATCCCACCGACAAAACATTGTACGCCCTGTATCATAATGAAAATTATCCTTCCACGCTTCCATATGACAGCGCAACCGGTGAGGGTTATTCCGACATAGACTGGCCGCAGGGGCTTAAAGGAGCAGAAACAAAAACGGCCGTATGCCGGATCGGGATTATGAAATCATCGGACGGAGGAAAATCATGGACCGACAAAGGCATAATTATACAGGATTATCAATCCAGGATGATATTAAGACCGGATAATACAGGCATCAACTTTGCAGGTGGCACAGGCGATCCGTCTGCTGTTGCTTCGGGCGATTATTTATATATTTTTTATGGCGAATACGGATATCCCGGAATATATCATCATCAAAATTATGACCCGGAAAAAGAATGGAAAGGCCAGTGCATCAGCGTGGCAAGAATTGCTTTGAAAGACCTGGATGATCCTTCACATAAAGCCCGGAGATGGGATGGAAAAGGATTCAATGCACCCGGCGATAGCATAGGAGCGCCAATAGCATCGTTGCAAATTCCCTTACGGCAGGGCGGTGGACCCGCATCCTCTCCCACGGCAAAATATCACTGGGGACCATCGGTGAGCTGGAATAATTATCTCAATTGCTGGGTGATGCTGATGGCCCGTGCCGAAGGCCCATCCTGGAAAGGAGGCAGCATTTATATTTCATACAACATGAATAAAGATTTAAGTACAGCAAACAATTCCCAGCAATGGTCCGCACCACGTTTATTGCTTGCCAAGCGCGGCCACACTGTCTGGTATCCGTCTTTACAGCCTGTGAACTCACCAACGGATAAAAAGAATAGATACACTTCTCTCAACGTAGGACAAAGAGCCAGGTTATTTTACAAGGACATGTACGATGACAAGAGCCCATACCTCTCCGAATATATTATTGAATTCAAAAAACCGTGAAATAATTCAGCAAAATCCAACATGTTAAAAAAGTACACTTATTAGTCGAATAAGTAAATATTTGAGCGTTGGCTATTTTCTATTTTTATCGCAGATAAACCAATATTTAACGCTTGTAAAAATTGCTTATGAAAAGAAAATACTTTTCTGCAAGGTCTTTCTTTTGCCCTGTTCTTCTGATTTTTTATCTTTTTCATTCCGTTTTTCTTATTGCACAGAATGCGCCTTTAAATAAAATTGTTACGGGTGTTGTGACCGACGTAAACGGTCAACCGCTGCCAGGCGTAAGCGTGTCCATCAAGAATCGCGCAGAAGCCACTTCCACCGATGAAGCAGGAAAATATTCGATCGCTGTCAATGCGAACAGCGTACTCATATTTTCATTTGTCGGTTCCGCACCGCAGGAAGTGCCTGTGAACGGAAAAGCGTCCATTAACATAAGCATGGCCGACGAAAGCAAATCGCTCACCGATGTGGTGGTGATAGGCTATGGAACTCAAAAGAAGGTAAACGTTATAGGATCGGTGGTGACCGTAGGGAATAAAGAGCTCGTCGCTTCCCCCGTGGCTTCTATTTCCAACGCTATTGCCGGCCGTTTGCCCGGAGCAGTGATACAACAGACGAGCGGAGAACCGGGCAATGATGCGTCAACCATTACGATCAGGGGCATGTCGACACTTGGCAATAACGAGCCATTGATCGTTATCGACGGTGTGCAGGGAAGGGATATGAACAGCCTCAACTCTAACGATGTTGAAAATATTTCAATACTGAAAGATGCAGCAGCAGGCATTTATGGTGCACGCGCAGCGAACGGCGTAATACTCATCACCACCAAACGCGGAAAAGAAGGCCCGCTCACCATTAATTATGGATTTTACCAGGGTTTTCTGTCACCGACCGCATTGCCTAAAATGGCAGATGCTCCCACTTATGCCAGCATGATAAGGGAAATGCAAACCTACCAGGGCGTTGATGAAGCCAACATGAAATTCTCCCTGATGATATTGAAAGATACAGGTCGGGAAAATACCCGTGGACAAATCCAAATACAAATTGGATAGATGCTTCATTCAATAAATACAGCCTCTCAAGAAACCATTTTGTATCCATGTCCGGCGGAAGCAAATCGGTGAATTATTATTTATCCTTTGGATCGCAATCCGATCAGGGTATTTTCAAAAAATCCTCCACTTCTTTCAACAGGTATAATTTAACCGGTGCGCTCGATGCAAAAATCAATGATTATATCACTTTAAGCTATAATCTCAACGGATCGCAGGAACACAGGATCTATCCGGCCGTGGATGTGGGTTTCAACCTGGATGGCGCGATCAAAAGCCTGCCCACATCACCGGCATACTATCCAAACGGATTGCCCGGCCCTGATATCGCTTATGGACAGAATCCGGTGGTAACGGTCACTGATCAAACCGGTTTCGATAATGGCAATCGCTATCGCATCAACAACCTGTTCAGCGCCACGATCAAAGTTCCCTGGGTGAAGGGATTATCTCTTTCCGGTTATTATGCATATGATCTGAATATGGGCCAACGGAAAGTGTTTGAGAAGCCCTGGACCTTATACCAGCTCGATGAGGGCGCCTATCTCGCCGCAGGCAATACCGGCGTAGAAGACGGCTCCGCATTCCTGAGCGGATCATTGAAAGGCGTCACAGATCCCGTTCTCAATAATTACAACGACAATGCCACTGCAAAAAGCTTCAATGCAAAGATTGATTATACCACAACGATTAAAGGCGTTCATAATATAAGCGCGTTCGTGGCAATGGAAACCGCCGAGCTCACAGCCGACACCACAACCGCCTACAGAAGATATTTTATCAGCGATCAACTGCCCTATTTATTCGCCGGAGGGGAAGCTGAAAAAAACAATAATGAATTTGTAGGTATCGATTCCAGGGTAAATTATTTCGGAAGAATAAGCTATAATTACAAAGAGACTTATTTATTTCAATTCTCATTCCGCCGCGATGGCTCGCTGCGCTTCTCCAAAGAAGCAGGAAGATGGGGCAATTTCCCCAGCGTACTCGCGGGATGGAGAGTGTCGAATGAAAATTTCTGGAAGAATACTATTCATTTCATCGATTATTTCAAGCTGAGGGCATCCTGGGGAAAACTGGGCAACGACCTGGTGATGCCGTTCCAGTATCTGTCCGCTTATTCTTTCAGCACAGGTTATACGCTGGGTTCAAGAGTGTATAATGCCGGGCTTGCCGTACAGGGCGCTCCCAATCCAAACATTACCTGGGAAGTGGGTAATGCGTACAACCTGGGATTCGAATCCTTGTTATTGCGCAGCAGGCTATCGGTCAATGCAGATTTCTTTTACCAGAGAAGGAACAGGATATTGGTGCACAGGAATGCATCAGTGCCTGATTTCACCGGGATATTATTGCCTGATGAAAATTTTGGCATTGTGGATAATAAAGGGTTCGAGCTCGCGCTGGGATATAATGAGCGTGCAGGGGATTTCAGCTATTCGATCAATGGAAACCTGGCCTTTGCAAGAAATAAAGTGATTGAATTCGACGAGCCGGCTGCAAGCGTCCCCTGGCAGAAACTCACAGGAAAGCCGCAGGCCTCGCAATTGGTATATCATGCAATAGGAATATTCAAAGACCAGGACCAGATCGATAAAACACCGCATGTGGATGGCGCTATACCCGGGGATATCATCATACAGGATTATAACAACGACGGACAGATCGATGCAGACGACAGGATATTAAATACAAAAACGGTAAACCCCGAGATCACCTATGGCATTTCTTTCAATCTCAGCTATCGCAACTGGGCACTGAGCGGGCTGGTGCAGGGAGCAGGCAATTCGAGCAGGCAGGTGCTGGTGGGCTTACAGGGATTGTCAGGAAATTATTTCGCCTATGATGCTGAAGGAAGGTGGACTCCGGAGAATATCAATGCAACCAAACCCAGGGCCTTTGACAGAACAGATCCATACTGGAGAAACGCATATGTGACAGACTACTCTTATCAGAATTCCGCTTACGGGCGCCTGAAAAACCTGCAGCTCACTTACACCATACCGGCCAACCTGCTGAGCAAAATCCATTTTAAAACAGCGGAAGTGTATGTTTCGGGGCAAAACCTGTTTTTAATATATAATAAAAATAAAATGCTCGACCCCGAGGTAGGCGGCATTAACACGATAAGCTCCGCTCCCACAAGGCCCGGTGTTTATAATTATCCTATCATGAGAGTGTATGCGTTCGGCGTGCGCGTTTCATTATAACCAATACGAACTTTAATAACTGACAGATCATGAGACTGAATAAATTATATATCTGCTGGCTTGCATTATCGGCAATGGCAACAGCAGCCTGCAATAAGATACTTGACAAAGGCCCGCAGGACAAATTCTCGGACCAACTCGTATTTTCCGATATCAATGTGGCAGACCGTTATTTGCTGGATGCATACAACCAGACATTGGTGGGTGGCGTTGGATATTTATCCTATGCATCATTATCGGATGAATCGCATGACACCCATGGCTTCGAAACAGCCAACTGGCTGCAGGGCAGTATTTCACCCAGCAACACAGGGCCCTTTGGTAACTGGGCTTTCAGCTACACAGCATGGAACGTAATGTATAAAACCATCCAGGAACTGAATACGTTCCTGGCCAATATCGATAAAGTTCCCACCGCTTATCCTGAAGCACAGCAGGCAACTGTGCAGGTGCAGGCGGAAAGAATGAAAGCAGAAGCAAGGTTTTTGCGCGCATTCTGCTATATGCAGCTTGCCCGCAATTATGGAGGTGTTGTGCTTGTGACACAGCCTTTTGAAGTGGGTGGAGATTATTTATCCATAAAACGTTCAACATTTAAAGAAACGGTTGATTTTATCGTTGCAGAATGCGACACTGCCGCAACGGGATTGGGCACAAAAGCCGAAATGGAAATGGGCCGGGCAACAAAAGAGGCAGCGCTTGCATTGAAATCAAGAATACTTTTATTCGCGGCCAGCGATCTTACGGCAGACGGAACCGCGCCCAATGAATTGGTAGGTTATTCAAATCCCGACCGCACAGCATTATGGACGGCCGCAAAGAATGCCGCTAAGGATGTGATCGACCTGGGAACCGCGCAGCTTGCAGATTTCGGAGCGCCCGACCAGGCGGCTGTGGCAGAAAATTTCTACAATTTCTTTCTTACCAAAGATCTTTCAGACAATGAAATAATCTGGGGAAAAATGTTCCTGAAGGATGTAGGCGCCAGAAACCAGTTGAACCTTGTAAACGGCACCAATGGGTTCGTGATGTATGGTTGCAATGCACCGACAGGCAACCTCGCCGATGCATTCGAGATGACCGATGGTTCACCGTTCACCGATCATTATCATATCGATGGAAATGGATACTATCAGAATGTTTCGGGCAAATACACTTCAAAAAATATTTACTATAACCGTGAGCCGAGATTTTATGCAGAGATACTGTACGACAGCGCGATATGGCAAAAGAGATTCGCTGATCTCGCAGGAAGAGACCCGCTGGGCATTTATGACCGACGGACAAGAATTGTAATACAGGGCGGCCAGGAGAAAAGCAAGATATACGGTATCGACACCAAACAGGGGCCCGTGGATCCCGACGATGGGACCTATACAGGGTACACTTTCAAAAAATACCTGGACAAAGCTGTTTACGGAACCGAAACGACCAACAACGAAAACTCGTGGATAGAATTCAGGTATGCAGAGATATTATTGAATTATGCAGAGGCGTGCATGGAACTAGGTGAAACGCCTGAAGCAACCACTTACATCAATAAGATCCGCAACCGCGCGGGCCTTCCTGATTTTACAGGGGACATTACTGCCGCACTGCGCTATGAAAGAAGGGTCGAATTCGTATATGAAGATATCCGCTGGTATGATATGAGAAGATGGAAAAGCCTGAATGAAACACTGGTGGATGCTTATGGCGTGGATATTGTTGAAACAAAAAACCTCGACAATAACACCACCACCACTACCTGGAGAAAAATACCCGTTCAAAGCAGGGGACCAGCAGACAATAAATTATATTGGATTCCCATTCCTGTCACTGAAACGAAGAAAGCCCCGCAGTTGGAACAAAACCCGGGATACTGATTCACCTGAATTAAAACAAACAGACATTGAAAAGATTTAATTACCTGGCCTGTTTCCTGATTACATGTATGCCGATGCATAAAGCCGGAGCAACGGATACTTTACGCCTGCAATCCCCCTCGGGAAAGATCAGCCTGCAGGTGTGGATGGCAAAGCAATTAATGTATTCGGTGAAATATGAGGATCGGATGATCATCGCTCCTTCAGCCATTGATATGTTATTATCCAACGGCAGGGCATTGTCAATCAACAACCCGGTCCGGTCTTCATCGGTGAAAAAAATATCTTCGGACATTATTTCACCGGTTCCGGAAAAAAGGAAAACGATCAGGGATGTTTACAATGAATTATCTATCCGTTTCAAACAACCCTTCGGTGTTGAATTCCGGGCATACGATGATGGCATTGCTTACCGCATCAGCACTGCGTTTAAAGATTCCATCATTGTCAGAGATGAAGTGGCGGAATTCAATTTTCCCGAAAATCCGGCGATGTATTTTCCCGAAATTCCTTACCAGGACAATACAGATATGTTCATGACCAGCTTTGAACACACTTACAGCCATAAAAGAATAAGTGAATTTCCAACCCAATCAATTACCTATACGCCGGTGTTGATCACCCCGGAGTCGGATCCTAAAATTGCAATAACAGAATCTGATTTGGAGAGCTACCCGGGAATGTTCCTTACAGGAACAGCCAAAGGCATGAAAGCCGTATTCGCACATTACCCATTGGAAGAAAAAATCGCCTGGGATCTGTATTCACAGGCAAGAGTGTCCAAACGTGCAGATTATATTGCCCAAACAAAAGGAACGAGAACATACCCCTGGCGTGTGATGATCATTGCAGCGGAAGACAGGGACCTTCCTTCATCCGATATCGTTTACAGGTTAGGATCGCCTTCAAGATTAAAAGATGTGTCGTGGATACACCCGGGAACCATCACAGATGAATGGATCATAGATTTAAATCTCTTCAATATCCCTTTCAAATCGGGAAGAAACACGGATTCCTATAAATATTATATCGATTTTGCCAACAGGTTCGGTTACGACAGGATTATGATGGATGCCGGCTGGAGCGATAACAACGACCTGCTTAAAGTAGTCCCTGAAATAAACATGGACACTTTGCTCGCTTATGCCAAACAAAAAAATGTAAAGATCGCGCTGTGGACACTCGCGCTTACACTCAATAGGCAACTCGACAGCGCCCTGGACCAGTTTAAGAAATGGGGAATCGATTTCATCATGACCGATTTTATCGATCGCGACGATCAGAAGGCCGTCGATTTTCATTATAAGGTTGCCAAAGCCTGCTCCGATCGCAATATCATGATCATGTTTCACGGCAGCTATCCGCCAAAAGGATTTAATCGCACGTTCCCGAATGCGGTTGCGCGCGAAGCAGTGTTAGGCTCTGAATACAATATCTGGAGCACGAAAGTTTCACCGGCTCACGATGTGTTGCTGGCCTATACGAGAATGCTTGCAGGATATCTCGACTATGAGCCCGGTCTTCTCATCAATGCCAATCAAAAAAGCTTCAGAAATATTGAAGGATATGTGATGAGTCCCGGCACAAGGGCACACCAGGCATCGATGCTGGTAATTTATGACAATCCCATGCAATTCTTTTCAGGGAATCCCTCGCAGGGTTGGACGGAGCCACGGTATATGGAGCTGATCGCCAATATTCCCACGATATGGGATGAAACAAAAGTGCTGGAAGGAAAAGTGGGGGAATTCATTGTCACCGCGAGAAGAGATAAAGAAGACTGGTACGTCGGAGGAATGACCGACTGGACTGCAAGGGATCTAAATATCAGCTTCGATTTTTTGGATGATGGTGAGTACAACGCAGTGCTATGCAAAGACGGCGTGAATGCAGACCGGTATGCATCGGATTATATTCTTGAAAATTTAACTGTCAATAGAAATTCACAACAAAAAATTCATCTTGCCGAAGGCGGTGGTTTTTTAATGACAATTAAAAAGAAATGAGACGAACTCCTGCAAAGCCCGGGGCAGACGCACGGCCGTTTCTTATCAATAAATTTTTATGGACACACAAGAGAGATTCAAAAACAAGGTTGCTGTAGTGACCGGGGCAGCAGAGGGCATCGGTAAAGCTGTGGCAGACAGGCTTGGAAAGGAAGGCGCATCACTGGCATTATTTGATATCAATAAGGAATTGCTCGAAAAAACGGCTAATCAGCTGAATGAAGAAGGTGTTGAGGTAAAAGCTTATTTTGTTGATGTCAGTGTTGAACAGGAAGTATGCGCCGCGGTTGAGGAAGTGGAAAGAAACTGGGGAAAAATCGATGTGCTTGTTCATGCAGCCGGCATTGTCGGGCCCACCAGCACAAAAATAGCCGAATATTCCACACGTGATTTTGATAAGGTATATGCCGTAAATTTAAAAGGCTGCTTTTTAATCACAAGATATATTCTGAAAGTGATGAAGAAATCGGGAAAAGGAAGATTATTGCTTATCGCTTCAATTGCAGGCAAGGAAGGCAACCCGGGAATGGTGGGTTATTCCGCTACAAAAGCAGGCGTCATCGGCCTGGTGAAAGGCGTTGCAAAAGAATATGCAGATACGGATATTACCGTAAACGGCCTCGCCCCTGCCGTTATCAAAACCACGATGAACGAAAATACCTCTTCCGAACAACTCGCCTATATGACAGCCAAAATACCCATGCAACGCCTTGGAACCGTTGAAGAGGTGGCCGCTGTTTCCTGTTTCATCGTTTCCGATGAGAACAGTTTCACTACCGGATTTATTTATGATATTTCGGGAGGAAGAGCCACTTATTAAAGATTGCCCATGAAACATCAATGGAAACCACTGCTGCTTGTATCCTGCATATTTCTATTCACAGGATCCATTATCTGCATGAATGATGTGCTGCTGCCATCACTCAAGGATTTTTTCCAATTGTCTTATGTGCAGGCCTCCTTTGTGCAACAATCATTTTACCTGGTCTATTTAATTTTTCCCATACCTATAGCATGGTATATTTCCAGATACGGATATAAAACAAGCCTTATTACCGCTTTGATCATTTGCAGCGCCGGAGCGATGCTGTTTATGCCCGCTTACCATATGGCGTCATACGTGCTTTCGCTTGTCTCACTTTTTATAATTTCCATAGGCGTAACGCTGGTGAACGTTGCCGCCAACCCGCTTGCTGCTTTGCTGGGCCACGAATCCGGTGCACACGTTCGCGTCAATTTTGTGCAGCTGTTCAGCAGGATAGGATATTCTTTTACGCCCATTATTGCAACCCGACTGATTTATGGTAATGGTTCCACTCAAACCTTTCATATACCCTATCTCATCCTGGGCATAGGAACATTGCTGCTCGCAGCAATTATATTCTTTTCTGCCTTCCCATCGATGAAACCTGAAAAACTAAAAGGATTTACGCTGTCGTCGATCATTAAAGAGTCCAGGCAATATCCACAGTTAGTATGGGGAGCAGTCGCCATGTTCTTTTATATGGGCGCTGAATCCTGCACCGCGGGATTTTTTATCAGCTACCTGAAAGAAGTTGCCGGCTTTGATGCAGATCATACAGCCAGATTTCTTACCTATTACTATATCACCTCAACAGCTTTTTGCATTTTGGGGATTTATTTATTGCAGCATTTCTCTGCAGGTAAATTGGTGGCGCTGTTCGGGTTGGGCATGGTAAGCATGTATCTTCCCGCCTCCCTTACCACTTCTTCTTTGAATCCATATTACCTGCTTGGCATGGGTGCGTTTATTTCCATAGTATTTCCCTCGATATTCAGTCTTGGAATAGAAGGCGCCGGGAGCTTCACTGAAAAAGGCTCGGCACTGATCAATATGGCCATCGTGGGCGGAGCAGTGTTTCCACCCATACAGGGATTCATTGCAGACAGGAAAAGTGTGCAATTATCCTATCTCGTGCCTTGCTTCTGCTTTGTTATCATCATCCTGTACGGACTGTTTTGCGCACGCAGGAAAAGCTTAAATTTGACTGTATAACGATCTGCTTATGAAACCTCAACTGCATAAACTTCCGCTGATATCGGATACTTCTTTCCTATACAATAAACTAAGATGCAATTATTTCGATAAACCCTGGCATTTTCATGAAGAATATGAACTGGTGCTGATCGATAAAAGCAGGGGCACCAAATTCATCGGCGATAAAGTAAGCATGTTCGAAAGCGGCGACCTGATGCTTATCGGGTCTAATATTCCGCACCTGTTCCGCAATCACCAGGAATATTACCAGAAAAACGGCAGGCTGGAGGCCAGCTCAATATTCATTCATTTCACAGAAGATTTCCTGGGACCGCATTTCTTCAATATACCGGAAATGAAAATGGTGAGAAAGTTGCTGGACAATTCCGCGCAGGCACTCCAGATACATGGAAAGATCAAAAAATATATCACTACAAAGCTTCATGAGCTTTCGGATGTGACGCCGGCCCAAAGGCTGGTGGGATTGCTCGATATCCTCACAAGGCTCTCCGAAAGCAAGGAAATACAACCAACGCTCACCGCAAATTTTGTGGCCAGCAACAGGCTGACACACAAAATAAACAGTCCGAAAGACACCGAGAGAATTCACAAGGTGTTTGAATTCATCATGAAGAATTACCGGAATGAAATGTATATCCAGGAGATTGCATCGATGCTCAATATGAGCCCGGTGTCTTTCTCCAGGTATTTTAAGCATCATACAAGAAAAACATTTTCCGAATACGTCACCGAAATCAGGATCAGCCATGCGTGCAGCATGCTGATGCAGGACAACGAAGGCATTTCGCAGATCAGCTATTCCAGCGGATTTGAAAACCTCTCTAATTTTTACCGGCATTTTCGCAGGATCACCGGCATGATCCCGAAAGATTACCGCAAACGCTTTTTAAAAACCAGCGCAGATACTAAAAAACAACTTACAATTCGGGAGTAGCGTAAATCAATTCCCCTCTCACCCTGATCTCTGTCTCAACAAGATATTTTTTTAATGCCACTGTGTTCACAGTGATCCCTAATCCGGGCCTTTCAGGAACCTGGATATATCCATTCTTCCCGGGAAGAATCTTTTCAACGGCTATTTCCTGCGCGAGCGATTTCAGTTCAACAGGATATTCGCTGATAACATCTTTCTCTATGCCCGCATAAGGCTGTAAAGAAGCGCTCAGCGCCAGACTGGAAGTGAATGTATGATTGACATAAGTGATATTGTTTGCCGAAGCCAAATCCGCCACTCTTTTCGCTGCAGTGATGCCTCCTATCCTCCCGGTGTCTATCTGTATAAAATTCAACCCCGCGTGCCCGATCATGGCAGCGGCACTTACATAATTATGGCAACCTTCACCGCCTGCCAAAGGGATTTTGGGCAATGACCGGGACAGTTCATTATATGCGTTCAATGCACCATTGATGAATGGCTCTTCCAGCCAGTATGCATCTATTTCTTTTAAAATATTCAATCTTTCGCGGGCAGCAGAAACATTTTCTATCCAGGCCGTCCCTGCATCGATCATCAGGCAGGCGTCTTCTCCTGCACCTTCCCTTGCCGCACGCAGGTGCATTGCATCGTCAGCCGGGGTTGTCTTCCCAAATGATCCCCAGCCAAATTTAACCGCTTTGAAACCAGACGCCCGGGTTTGAACTGCTTTCCGGTAGGTCTCTTCAGGTATGCTGCCGAATAATTGCGAAGCATAAGGAAGTTTCGGAAATGCTTTTTTAAATCCCAGCAAACTGTACACAGGCTCACCCTTTTTCTTTCCCAGTAAATCGTATAAAGCGATATCGATCCCGGATAAAGTGTGATCGGCCTGCAACAGGTCGAGGGAGTTTTGCTGAACAGAGGCCGAGATCATCTCAATATCCTTCACATCGTTTATCTCTTTTCCTTCAACAGAATATTTTAACGGCTTGCATGCACTGTGCGACATCGGGCACACATAACTCGCAATGCTCGTCAGCGGTGATGCTTCACACTCGCCCCATCCTTCATATCCCCCGGCACGAACCCGGACCAGCAAGGCATCCTGGCTCCCGTCACCGATATCCAGTACGTCAGGCATGCTGAAGTAAAAAAAATCAAGCGATTCTATCTTCATGCTTTAAATTTAAAAAGTGATGCTCAGCCCGCCATCTGCCGCGATCACCTGCCCGGTGATATAAGAAGCATCTTTTCCCGCCAGGAAAAATGCAACACCGGCAATCTCCCCGGGCTGCGCCGCTCTTTTCAGGGGCAGGTGATGCGAATTGATATAATTATTCCTGAACCATTCCGATTCAAGCTCATTCTGTCCATCCACAACAGACATGGCTGTGTTCACAAACCCGGGCGCTATCGCATTCACCAGGATATTTCTGCCGGCAAGCTCCACAGCCAGTGCCCTGCAAAACTGGTTAACAGCAGCTTTAGCCATTGAATAACTGCTCGCTGATTTCTCTGCGCGGGCCCCGTGTATGGAAGTGATATGAATTATACGGCCGGAATTTTTCATGAATTGCACCGCCAACTGCGAGATCATAAAACAGCCATCGATCATGATATCAAAAATTCTTCTCCATTCAACAATATCCATTTCGACCGGATCAGTTTTTTCAAACAATCCTGCACAATTCACCAAAACATCCAACGAGCGCTGACTTTCTAAAATCAATACCTTTCCTTTCCTGATCGTTGCAACGTCGGCAAAATTGCCGGCAAACGCCAGGTGATTCCCGGCAGGCAGCTCTTTCATCACCTGCATGAGCTTGTCTTCATGGATATCATTCAGGAAAAGATCATACCCTTCGCGGGCAAAGCGGAATGCAGCGGCCCTGCCTATGCCAGATGCTGCTCCCGTGATCAGCGCGGTTGGTTTATTCATTTAAAATTATATTCGGTTTTTGTTCCTGCAAATATTGTGACTGTCGTGGATAATGATTCTCCCGGCTGCAAAACTGCACTTTGCCCTTTTCTGATAGCTTCGTTTGTGTCTATTGGCATATTGGTGCACGGTTCCAGTACGGCTGTATAATGATCCAATAAACCTCCATAGCTCGCAAACCACCATTCGTAAGGGAATATCTTCCTGTCATAGATATAGCCAAATAAATGATCGTCCCTGGACGCCAATTGCATTTCCCCATTTTTTGTATCGAAGAGATAAAAGAAATCAACCGTACCGTTTTTGGCAGGCACCAGCGAAGCATCCGTATTTTCGATGAAGGGCCAGTTGAACGGACTGAGTTCTTTTTTAAACCTCGAATACGCGGGGTCCACCACCTGGCCCGCTTCCGCCGAAGTAATCAACCTGTCGTTCTCTTCTATTTTCAGGGCAGCGTGCAGCTTCCACATGAAGTGCCTGACACTGCCGGTATTATTTATAATATTATATGAAAGATCGATCACAGGCATATCATTCCGAAGGGAAATGGTCTTCGAATAATTCAACCCGGATAAGGGCAGGCTTCCATTCAAAACCAACTTATCCTTTTCCATTGACCACGCAAGCGCAGTGGTCCATAGCTCGCCATGGTCGGGATAATCGATGCCATCGATATTTTCAGGAATATCATTGGGAATCAGTTCATCGATGCCTCCGTAAAAGTTCGGGTCATAATCTTCGCCCGCGTTATTTTTCTTCAATTCAATCTTCCCGTTCGTCCAGAGGAATTCCTTCTTTAAGAGCTTATTGAACACACTGATGATCCGTCCACCGATCTCAGGCACAACGGACACG